>JAGBIA010000023.1 GCA_017935225.1 Clostridia bacterium
ACAATTTTCGGGATCTACGTGGATTTATATTGTCCTTTTGGCTTAAAAGTAACATTTTGTGTCGTGTTGGGTTACATATAATCTTTTTGTAGATCCCTCGGTTCGTGGGCAAGCCACTCCCTCGCCTTTTTTGACTACCCCGTCAAAAAAGGTTCGACTGCGCACGGATTTGTGCTTGAGTGCCTCTTCTTTTTACAATATCTCCGTGCTCCGCTCAGGATGACCGCTTAAAGAAGAAGAGCGGTGATCCATATGCTCTTGGGTCGTTGTGGGCGCCGACCCCTACCGGCGAGATAGATATTTTTGTTTCAGCAACAGACAGATTTTTGTTTTGTAACCAAAAAGCACCGCTTTCGCGGTGCTTTTGTAGGATAATTTAATTTTTTTGAATATTTCAACCCTTCGGTACGTAGATCTTAAACGCCTGATTTATCTCGTCTGCCGTAACGCCCTCGAGCGAGGAGCCGTCGGCTTTGGATATGTTGAACGCGCGGTTTATGTACTCGCCCCACCACGAATCCGTGACGACCACACGCTTTGCGGTGACGTTGTCGGGGCGCGAGGATTGCGGACCTGCGCTCTTCCACGCGTCAGGACGGTATTTCCAGCCGTCAGCGAGAACTATCACGCTGCCGACGGGGATATCCTCGGGCGAGAACTTTCTGCTCGCCGCGAAATTTATATGGTTCGAAGATACCGTGTCGATCGAGGTCGCACCCGATGCCGAGTTCCAATAGCCGAGAAGCGTGATCTCGAGATCGAGGAGCTCGTAAAGGCTTTCGTCGAACACGGGCTCTTCGGTGTAGACCGAATTTGTCACCTGCCACGGCTCTGCGATCGCGTTTGTCGCCGCCTCTATCGCGATTTTCTGTAGATCGGGATCAACGCCATCGGGCGCGTATTCGATATTTTCGATCGAAATTCCCGTGAGCTTCGAGAAGAAGGTGAGCGACGCGATATATCTGCCGAGGTCGAGCGAGAGGTGGAAGCCGTCGCGCGTCAGTCGGTCGCCGACGTAGGACGTGCGCGCGTTCTGTATCGCCGTTCCGTTCGGAACTATATGCTCAAACTCGCCGCACGCAAGCACTTTGTTTTGCACCGCGCCGACGATGCTTTCGTACATCTTCTGCTGATCGCTCTCGTATTTGGGAAATTCGCCGTGAGTCGAATCCTGCTGATAAGCCCAGGTCATATTCCAGACAAGCTTTGATTCGGGCGCGAGCTCTCTCACGTATCCGATCAGATATTCAAGCTCTGAATAGGTGTCGGCAATTCCGCTGCTGCCGCTCGCTTGCTGGAGCGAGATAAAATCCCAATTCTCCGAAAGTATTGCGTCCTTCATTCTGTAGCTTGGCGCAGTCACCCACGTGTCAGCCGAATTGGTCCTGTAGTCGTACGCGCGTGCGTTGCTTCTCGCGTTGCTCGCGTGAGTGTCAAGCGAGCAGCCGCCGATATAAAGATTTCCAAGCTTTATCTTCTCAACACCCGCGCTCTTTGCAACCTTGTAAAGATATTGCATCGTGTCGTCTGAAAAGCTGTTTCCTATAGTGAGAATTTTAAGTATTCCGTCCTCGCTCGGCTTTATCATAGGTTTGTCTCCTTTGTCTTTATCGATCTGCTTTGGCTTTGTAGCCTTCTCGGTAGACTCTGTGGGCGTCTCGCTCTCGCTTGCACTCGGCTCGTCTGCCGTGTTGCAGGATATAAGCGAGAGAAGCGCACAGAGAATAAGCAAAATAGAAATTATTTTTTTCATATTGCCTCCGTTATCTGAAATTCAGCACGCTCGGTAGCGCGTCGATGATGTCTGTAGCCATAAGCGAGTATTCGCCGAGCTTTATTGCAGCCGCGTCTCCCGCAAGACCGTGGATATACACGCCGAGCGCGACCGCTTCAAGCGCGGAGAGCGATAGGGCGGCTTTTGAATTCTGGGAGAGAAGTCCGCCGAGAATTCCCGCAAGCACGTCGCCGGAGCCGCCTGTCGCCATTCCGCTGTTGCCCGACTTGTTGATATACACGCGCTCGCCGCCGTCGGATACCGCACTTTCATGATCCTTCATTACGCAGATAGCACCGTAGCGTTCTGCGATCTCGTGCGCGACAGAGGCGGTGTGGGGGAGAAGCTCGCCTATCGGGCGGTCAAGCAGGCGCGAAGCCTCCATAAAGTGCGGAGTCAGCACCGCGCCGCGAACGTACTTGAGCAGCGAGCGACTGTGCGCGAGCAGATTTATCGCATCCGCGTCTATGACGAGAGGGATATCCTTGCCCTCAAGCGCGTGCAGAATATCCGAGAGGATAGTGCGCGAGAGTGGAGTGATCCCGAGTCCGCAGCCGACTACCACGGCATCCGCGCGCTCGAGCGAGCAGAGAAGGGTGCTTTTGTCGTATTCGTCGGTGTAGGTCGTGACGATAGCCTCGGGCAGAGAGGTCTGGAGCGCGACTCTGTTGCATTCGTGCGTGAATATCTCAACGAGTCCCGCACCCGTGCGGTAGGCTGCCTTTGCCGAGAGGTACGCCGCGCCCGACATACCGCGCGAGCCGCAAACGCACAGAACTCTGCCGAAGTCGCCCTTGTTCGAGCGTGCGGGGCGCACGGGCATCATAGAGAGAGCATTTCGTTCATATGAAAAGCAAGAAAGCTGATCTACTGACATAATAAGCCTCACAAAACCAAGTTTACTTTAATACAATTTTATCATAGAGAGCAAAAAAAGTAAAGAATTTTTATAAATATCGGCAAAAATATTTTATTTGCAAAGAATATTTAAAAAAACTCTTGACAAGTGAAGGAAAATGAATTATAATATGTATTGTCGCATTTTATGTCAAGAAAAAATGTGTGCTAAAAACCAAGATCGCAACGGAGGAAAATATGGTCGTTGACGTTGCTCCGCTTCTCCGCGGAGAGATCCGAAAAATCGATATCGACTATATGCTCTCCCCCGAGCAGCTTGACGGTGTAGAGTTTGAGGACGCGCGCGTAACGGGTACGCTTACGGACAATAGCGGATATATGCGCCTGTGTCTTAAGGCAGAGCTTGTTTATCACGGAGAATGTGCGAGATGTCTTGCTCCGGTCGACGGAGTTTTCTCTCTTGACTTCGAACGCACGGTTACCACTGAGGGAACTATCGACGAGGATAAGCGTGAAGAGCTTGCCGACGAATACGTCGTGCTGTGCGGTAACGAGCTTGACGTTGACGAGCCGCTTTGTGAGGAGCTTCTGCTCGGATTTCCGTCAAGACTGCTTTGCTCGGAGGACTGCGAGGGGCTCTGCCCCAAGTGCGGAAAGCCGAAGCGCGAGGGCGATTGCGGTTGTGTGCTGAAGGAGATCGATCCTCGGCTCGCAGTACTCAAGAATTTCTTTGACAAAGACCAAGACGAAAAATAAAAAAATTTTAATATAAATTGAAAGTCGTGTTTTACACGCTTCAAGGAGGTGTAACTATGGCAGTACCGAAGAGAAAAGTATCAAAGGCTCGCAGAGACAAGAGACGTTCTAACAATTGGAAGCTCGTGCTCCCCGGCATGACCAAGTGCCCTAAGTGCGGTGAATACGTAAGAAGCCACCGTGTTTGCAAGGCTTGCGGTTACTATGACGGTAAGGAAGTTCTCAACGTTGAGAGCAAGTAATAACTCGAGAGAGACAGTAGCTTGAAATTAACGGGCTACTGTTTCTTTTTACACGGAGGAATTATGAAGAATATCTACATAAGAGCAGCGGCTCTCCTGCTCTGTCTCATCCTCGCGCTTTTCGCATTCTCCTGCAAAAAGGATGAGGACGAAAATACGGACGGCGCGATGGATATGAGAGCGGTAAGCTCGCAGGAGCTTGAGGGCTATGCCGCGCTCGGCGGATACACCGGACTTAGCGTTACGGTCGGAACCGACTCAAAGGGCGAAGCGGTATGGAAAGAGATCAGGGAGAACGCAAAGATCATAGCCTACCCTGAGCAGCAGGTGAATTACTATATCGCACAGATTGAGGCACAGTATAAATATTACGCGGAGCAGGCGGATATGTCCTATGCGGATATGCTCAAGGAGGTCGGCGCGACCGAGGAGAGCATACGAGTAGAGGCACAGGAGATGGCGATCGACGACGTGATCTATGAGCTTGTGCGCCGCGCTGAGAATATAATGCTCAGCGAGGACGAAAAGGAGAGCCTTTTTGATAAGTACGTGCAGAAATACGTGTCGGACTACGGCTACACCGAACAGTACGTCAAGGAGAATATGTCCGAGCTTATCTACGAGTCTATGCTCTACGACAAAACGACAGAATACCTGATAAAGAATAACGAAATAAACTAAAAGCAGATGGGATCTCAGAGGAGATCCCATCTTTATCTTATTCGTCTATAGCCTCGAATTTATCACGCGCCCTGAAGAGAAGAGATACGCACCATATTCCCGCAAGAGCAACTACCGTGTAAACGATACGGGAAAAGAGTGCGTCCTGACCTCCGCCGATCCAGGCGACGATGTCAAAGCTGAAAATACCGATGCTGCCCCAGTTGAGCGCGCCGATGATCGTGATTATCAAGGCAATTCTATCCATGATCATAAGAATTCCTCCTTTTAAACGGAATTTCCGTTCAAAGTTAGTTTTAACCGCCAAATTCGATATATGCTTGATAATTTGTGACAGTCGCGGAATATAATGCTATTCGATTTTTATTGACAAATAAAAATATGCGTGATATAATAAAAATAAAGCAGACATTACGAAAGGAGACCGATATGAACCAAGAGCTTTTAGAACCGTTGAAGTTTTACAAAAGTACGGGACGGGCGCGGCACGAGGAAAATGCAAGGCAGTATCTTGATGAGCTTATCGCGCGCTCGGGTGTTGATATTGCCGCGAACCACGCGACAGTCAAAAAGTACCGCGCACAAGAGGCGGCGGCAGAGAAGATCGCCAAGCGCATAAGGCTCTACAAGACTTTGCGCGTGCTTCTGATCATCGCGGCGGTCATCGGCGGAATTATCGCTTTACTGTCGGTCATCTCTTTCGTTGAAAGCGACGCCGCGGGCGGCGCGATAAAGCTTGGCATCGGAGCTGTAGTGACCGTCGCCTCGCTCGTGCTCATCTTCAAGGTCATAAATCCGAAGATCAAGGATGCAAGCGCGCTTCGCGAGAAGCATTTGGAAAAGGCAAGAAAATATCTCGGTGAAGCATACGAGCAGATGAGACCGCTCAACGAGCTGTTTGACGACACCGACACGGCGATGCTTATAGAAAAAACTCTCCCAGAGCTCGAGCTCGATCCGAGGTTTGAGTGCGGCAAAGAGCGACTTTTGCGTGAGGAATACGATTTTTACGACCTGCTCGGCGAGAAGGACTGTATGGTCGATATCCTCTCCGGCAGTTTTGCGAAAAATCCTTTCGTTTTCCTGAAGAGCAGAGTGTTTGATATGGGCACGCATACATATCACGGCACGCTGACGATAAGATGGACCGAGACCTACCGCGACAGCGACGGCAGAACGCGTACAAGGACGAGAACGCAGACGCTTCATGCATCCCTGACCAAGCCTGAGCCTCAGTATCACACCGAGACAAACCTCTGCTACGGCTCGCAGGCGGCTCCCGACCTCACTTTTATGCGAGTTCCTCAGCACTCCGAGCTTCTTGATGATAAGGATCTTGAGAAAAAGATCCGCAAGGGCGAGAAAAAGCTGCACAAGCACGCGGAGGATATGATCGAGAAGGGCGCGGATTTCGCGGCGATGGCAAACTCCGAGTTCGAGGTGCTCTTCGGCGCGCACAACCGCGACCACGAGGTGCAGTTCAGACTTATGTATACGCCCTTGGCTCAGCAGAATACCGTCGATCTTATGACCGACACGAGCGGCTACGGCGACGATTTCTATTTCAGAAAGCAAAAGAGACTCAATATCATAACGAGCGAGCACGGCCGCGCATGGAAGATGGATACGGGCACGCATAATTACCGCTCGTTTGACATCGAGCAGATAAAGAGCAATTTCATCAATTTCAACAACGAGTATTTCAAATCTATATTCTTCGACCTTGCTCCGCTTATCGCGATCCCCGCGTATGCCGAGTCGCCCGAGTCGTCTTATGGCGAGAAGCCGAGCACCGACAGATGCTTTGGCGACTACGAGCACGAGGTGATGGCAAACAGAGTGAGCGGCGAGCTCGTTCCCGAGGGATGCGCGACAGAGGTGATCTACAAGACCGAGCATCTGTCTACCAAGAACGGAGAAGATCGCGTCAAGGTGCTCGCGTGGGGCTATAGCGCAACCCCGAGACTCGACTACGTTCCCGTGCTTGGCGGCGACGGCAGACTGCACGGTGTACCTGTTCCCTGGATCGATTACGACTACGTACAAAAGGAGAGCGAGATGACAGTTCGCGCAGCCGAGTACAGCGAGAGGGAATACAGACTTGCGTGCGCGAGAGAGGGAAGAGAAGAGAGCGTATTCTTCCATCGGATGACGGCAAATATAATCAATGAAAAACAATAAAAGGAGAAAGAATTATGGCAAATCAGCTTGACGAGCTTAGCGGCGACATCAGAGAAGAAGGTCTTGAGACCAACGTTATAGCGAAGAGAATTCCCGCGACTGTTGGAGTAGGCTCGACGATATTCGAGATACTTTTGTGGGTGTGCGGCATCATTCCCGGCGTTATATTCCTTATTATGAAGGTAAAAGCAAAGAATTATCTTCAGCAGCTTGAGCAGAAGCTCCAGCACAACGCATCGCAGATCGACAATTATCTTGAGCAGAGAGTGGTAGTTCTCCAGAACTGCGCGCGCCTGCTTGATAAGGCGATCGACCTTGACAAGAGTACCTTTGAGAGCATCGCACGCTACAGAAGCGGCGCGGGAGACGAGGCGAGAAACGCAGTTTCGGGACAGATCGACGATCTTTCGAGAAGCATCAATATCGCGGTAGAGAACTACCCCGATCTCAAGGCACACAACGAGATCGCGGACGCGATGAAGCAGAATATGTATCTGCAGAGAGAGATCACCGCGGCGCGCGAGCTTTACAACGACACCGTAAACGCGTGGAACAGAGCGATTTTCTCCTGGCCGACCAAGCAGATCGTTGCGGCGAGAAACGGCTACACCACAAGACTTCCGTTCATCGCATCAAAGGAGATCAAGGAAAAGGCAAACGACGTTTTCTTTTGATCGAGAGTAATTAAAAAGAACCTCTGAACTTCGGAGGTTCTTTTTGCTTTTTACGATAAAAGTACTTTTATTCCAAGGAGGATGACCAATAGTTCCCTCTACGATGGAATAATAGGTTATATGTATAAATCATTGGTAACAAAACTTAAAATTTTATTTCCCCAAAACCCCTTGCTTTTTTGTAGAATAGTGCTATAATTACATTTAGTGACTTTTTGCGGAGGTATGTTATGGCACGAATAAAGAACGTTGACGTTCTGGGAGGAAAGCTTCTCCCGTCGATACTTCAATTCACCATCCCTCTGCTTTTCGTTTCTTTGATACAAAGCCTTTTCAATGCGGTGGACATTATGGTGCTTGGTCAGATGGCAAACACCGATGCCGTAGCGGCGGTTGGTGCGACCACCTCGATAGTTCACCTGCTGACAACCGTCTCTATCGGAATTTCGATAGGCTCTAAGATAGTTCTGGCGCGTCTTATCGGAGAAGGCGTGCGCGAAAAGACCGAGCAGACGGTATACACAACGATAATCACCGCTTTTCTTCTCGGCGGTATCACTCTTATCGTAGGGTTGATCTTCTCACCCGCATTTCTGAGAATAACCAACTGCCCTGCCGAGATATTTGACGGCGCGCTTTTGTATATGCGACTTTACTTTGCCGCCGCGCCCGCGATAATGATATACAATTTCGGTTCAAATCTGCTTCAGGTCTCGGGCGACTCTCAGCGACCTCTGTATTATATGATAGCGTCGGGACTTCTCAACGTTATCCTCAATTTCATTCTCTGCCTCGTTATGCCCCAGAAGGTCGCCGCAGTAGCTATCGCAACCGCCGTCTCTCAGCTTCTCGGTGCGGTGCTGGTATTCCGCCGAGTTCTCGTTATGGAGGGCGACTGCCGCCTTAAGCTCCGCGCTTCCAATTGGAATTGGCGCGCGTTCTATAAAATAATGGCAAACGGTCTGCCGATCGGACTTAGCAACTCGCTCTACTCCTTAGCAAACCTGCAGATACAGTCGGCTCTCAATTCCTTTGGCTCTGCCGCTATTGCGGGAAACGCCGCGACAGTCAACGTCGAGGGTATCATAGGAGCTATCGCCGCAGGTCCTTGGGGCTCGACCGTCGGCGTATTCGTCGGTCAGAACGTTGGCGCTGACAACAAAAAGCGCGTAAAGCACTCAATTCTTCTTTGCACCTCGCTCTCTGTCGGTCTCGCGGTATTCATCGGCGTGTTCACGACCGTTCTCTCCGCTCCCCTCCTCTCGCTCTTCGTTGACAGCTCCGATGCGGTCCGTTACGGACAGATCAGAATGCTCTATATAATCCTCCCCTATTTCATCGCCGCGCTCAATACCATACTTTCAAACGTAATTCAGGCGTTCGGATATTCGATATTCTGCACGGTCAACTCGATCTTCTCGGTCTTCGTTTTCCGTATGATCTGGATGAGGAATATCTACCCGCTCTGCCCGACCTTCCACGTGCTGATGCAGTGCTTCCTTGTTTCCTGGACGCTTATCGCGATCCTCAACCTGATTTTCTTCTTCTCACTGTATTACGGAAGATTTAAAAAGAACAAGATCAAGAAAATGGGATAAGCAGGCGGAAAGTAACGTTATACCACAAAACAATCTTAAAATATACTCATATTAAGATTTTTTGGAGATTTTTTATGAGAAACAAAAATAACAAACATCTCGGAATAGAGATTGATCCTGAATTACACTACAAACTGCACTATATTTCAAAATACTACGGTCGCTCGGCGAATGGCGAGATCCTTTATCTGATACGGCAGGAGATCAAAGCATTCGAAAAGGTTGAGGGCGAAATTGAGATTCCCAAAGAGACAAAAGACAATTAAACTGTTATCATAAGCAAAAAGCACTTGCCAAATTTCGCAAGTGCTTTTGTAATTTTGATGTCAAAGAGTTATTTCGTTTTCTCCCGCCGCGATCTTATGTTCCTTGCCGTCGATCACGAGGGTATAGGGTGCGCTCGAGGTGACTGTGCATTTCTTACCGTCCGAGAGAATGTCGGTCTTGACGTCACCGAAGCGCAAGCCCTTTATTCCGACCTTTCCCCAACTCTCCTTTGGGTGCGACCATTCGACTCTGCGCTCAAATGCGTTCACAGTATGGAAGCCAAGCACGCACTCAATATAGATCGAGATCGGTCCGAGCGCAGACCAGCCGCAGAAATTCGGGCGGCACTTGTGATCGTGCGTTTCGGCAGATGCAGGCTCGGGCTTCGTGGGCGAATAGCACTCCCAGATGGTGTGAGGCTCGTAATCGGTGTAGGTCTTGTACATATGCTCGAGTATCTTCACGCCCGCGCGGTGTGCAACGTCGTAAAAGCCGTAGCGCACAAGTCCGCAGAGCGACGCGTAAGCGGTGGGCATCCAGAGCGAGCCGCGCCAATAAAGTCCGTCGCTCTCAAAGTCGTTATCCGAGCGCGAGAGCGAAAGCAGGGGCACGTCGCCTCCCATAGTCTCGGGCTCGTCGACGCGAAGTGCGAGCTTCTCGGCCTGCTCACCCGACGCAACGCCCGAGGTCAATGCCCAATAGGACGCGGTGGTCATTACCTTGTAAAAGGAGTGATCTCTGCGGTCGACGTCGTAGTAAAATCCGTCCTCTTCGTCCCAATAGACGCTGTTGATTATATCCTTCTTTTCGTCGTACCTCGCGCGCCAGAGCTCTGCACTCTCAGCGTCGCCGACAAGCGCGAACATCTCGCTGATTATATCCGCCGAGAGCGCCTGCTGGCAGATCGCGTCGATCCAGAGCATTTCGGGGTTGTTCGGTCTCTGCCCCTGCGCGTGCTCGGTCGTTCTTCCTCTCGGGGTGTTGTCCATTCCCGAGCATCCGCCCTCCCATCTGTAGCCGTATTTCTCGGCGGTAAGGCAGGTGGGCAGCAGAACGTTCGGCAGCTTGACCGACTCGCGAAGGCTCTCGATCCATTCGTAGTGCTTTTGCAGAACGCCCTTATCATAGAGCAGCTCGCGCAGATATTCGACGTCTCCGCGAACGAGCGCGTTTACGTACTCCGCCCACGCGAAAAGCGGCGGATTGTCGGCAAGATGGACCTTTATATTATACGGCACACCGGGAGTCGCGCCCGTCCAAAAGGGCTCATTCTCGGGCGGTATGACCTCGGGCAGAGGCTTGCCGCTGTAAAGTGCTCCGTAGAAATTATTCAGAGTCTCGACTCCCGGAAAAACGTCCTGCGCGTATTTGCAGAAAAGCGTCATAAAGCAGGTATCCCAGATCCAGACCTGCGTGTCGCAGAACGCCTCGTCCATATAGGGAGTCTGCGGCATTTCGGGGATGTCCTTTATATGCGCAAAAGCAAGCTCCCACGCCTTTTTGTAGAATTCGTAATATTCGGGGTGCGCCTCGCACACGGGTGTCGGGATGTAGTTCTCCCAATCCGCACAGCCAAATCTTTTTTCCATAGCATTTCTCCTTTGAGTCTTCTGAGAAAATTATAGCATTTTTTTCACTTTTTGTCAACATAGAAACATTTAATTCAGCTTTTAACCGAAAAAGGCTGCTCCATTTAGATGCAAAAGTCTCTAAATGAAGCAGCCCTCTTTTATGCGTTTTTGTAAGCGCCGACCATCATTCGCGTGAGCGCGGTTGCTTCGTCGATGCCGCATCCCTCGGGGATCTCTCCCTTCATAAAGAACACGATTGGCTTGGGCAGATCCTCGGGGATCTCAAGCTCGCGTACGCCCTCTCGGTTGCGAATAACGTACTTCCCGCCGTTCTGGTAAATATAACCGTTAACACCGCCCACCTCAAGAGTCGTGGGACATCCGCGAGAAACGAAGCCGGTCTCGTTGATCGCGATCGCGCCGTCGGGATAGGTCATTACAGTAACCGCGTTATCCTCGATACCGTCGGGATTAAGCTCTGCGTCCTTTTCGTCACGGCAGAAATGCTCGAATGCCGACTTATATCCCGTAGGCTCACCAAGTATCCAATGAGTCAGATACATTCCGTGCGCACCAAGATCTATCATCGCACCGCCGCCGCACTGCTCCTTATTATAGAAATGCGCGGGAAGCCAATGGCTCGTGCTTCCGTCGTGACAGTTGCGGAAACGGAGATAGTTGGGCTTTCCGATAAGTCCGTCGTCTACAGCCTTCTTTACTGCTCTGTAGCTTCCGAGCATCTTCCAGAAGAACGAGATAACGAAACGCACGCCGTTTCTCTCGACTGCCTCGCGAATGGCGTTGCAATCCTCCTCGGTAAGCGCAAGCACCTTTTCGGTAAAGATATGCTTGCCCGCATTTGCCGCCGCTACGAGAACTTCTCTGTGCTTGTTGGTAGCCTCGTTGCAGATAACGCCCTCAGCATCGCTCGCAAGAAGCTCCTCAAGAGTTGAAAATTCGTAAATATTATGCTTTTTGGCAAAATCCGCTCTGCGCTCTGCATCAGAGTCCCATACGCCTACGACTTCTCCGTATTCCTTTGCGATCTTCGTATATTCGTCAGCGTGAACGTGCCACGCACCAAGAATAGCTACTCTCATTCCTATTTCTCTGCTCATAATAAAATTTCCTTTCGTGAAACTCGTTTCGTTTTTATCTTTATAGCTCAACTATAATTATTTCTTCTTTATTTTTCCCCACCCAAGAGTGAGCAAAGTCTGTCCTCTGCGGCGATTTTTATAAGCAGCGGCTCGCCGCATTCCTCGAGTGCTATCAGGCAAACGGGCGTGGTCTTTATATCGTGGCAGTAGTCGTAGCACTTGCGGCTCTCTCTGTGCGCCTCTGCCCAGATCTCCTTCTCGCGCAGCTTCTGCTCGGGATCGTTCATATCGAACACGTGCAGCTCGGTGATATTTGCAATCGCGACACGGCAGACCGTGGTGACCTTTTTGCCGCCGTTTGCAAGCTCGGTGACGGTGAAATCAAGCTGTCCGTCATCCTCGATCACGGCATACACGAAGCTCTTCGCGACGTATCTCGTAAGCAGGTATATCACGGCGACGACAGCAACCGTGCCGAGAAGCTGGAATGCCCAATGGAACGGAACGCTCGGAAAAATCAGGGGGGTGAAGAAGAGTGCCGCCGCGAGCGAGATAAGTATTATCATAACACCGAAGATCCTCGTCAGGTTCTTTTCGGGTCTGTATTCGTATATATTCATATTGCCTCCGCAAAATTGTTTACATATATCTCTTGAATTCCTGAGGAACAAGTGATATAATATAATAAAGTTCTTACATTCATTATACACGAAAGGAACCGATATGTCAAGAGTTTGGGTCGTATTAAAAAGACTTGGAAAGGTCATAAAATTCTTATTCGTCTGCCTTGTGCTGACTGTTTGCGTATTTATGGGCTGGCGCATTTTCTCCACGGGTATTCCGTCGGATATAAAGCCGCTTTTGCCCAACGACGAGCTTCGCGAGGCTTACGCCGATAAGGGCGACGAGCTCTATATATTTGAGCAGAAATACGACGACATCACACGCGCCGAGCGCAATTCGGGCTACTTTGCAGTTCCCGAGGCGGTCTTTATCCCCGAGATAGATCAGGCGCAGATAGTTTTCAGATACAACAACAGCACCATCCGTCGCGTTGCAGAGGACCTCAAGCTCGAGACCGTGCCCGATCGTGAGCAGGATCTCTTTGACGTCAGCCTCGTCTTTTACGTCGACCTCACCCCCGACAACCCCAATGATAACGATGACGTCAATTCAGAGGGACTCAAGAAAATACGAGTAAAGCCCACGGAGAAAATATGCGAGCGCACGACTCTCTACAACTTCTATCGCTACTCCTTTGATTTTGAGAACGCGGAGGAGCCGATCGATATGAGTCAGCTTATGGAGGATGGGCTTCTGATTGCCGTTCACGCCGAGTTCTACTACGGCAGCGAGCCGGATTACACCGAAACTCCCTACGGCGCGCTCAATCTCTACTACCACCTGCGCTCGAACTACGACGTAAAGATGTCGGCCAAGGACAAAAAGGCTCTTGAGGAATAAATAATCATATGGAACAGAAAAGATTTACAAAGAACGACTCGGGATTTATATGCGCCAACTGCGGCAAGGAGGTTCTCCCTATGGGGACAAGCTCGCGCAATCACTGCCCCTTCTGCCTCTGCTCGCTCCACGTTGACATAAACCCCGGCGACCGCGCCAACGAATGCGGCGGACTTCTGCGCCCGATACGCTCGGAACCCGATGCAAGACGCGGATTTATTATCATCCACAAGTGCGATAAGTGCGGAGAGATCCGCCGCAACCGCGCCGCACTTGACGCGAAGGTCCAACCCGACAACCGCTCCCTGCTTATCAAGCTGACTGCGGGACAATTTTAATTTATTGAGGTAGCTATAAAAATATGAAATATTCACAGACCGATCTCGAGCTTGACGCGCTTGCGGCAAGCATAAAGCTCTCGCTCTCGGAGAGTGAGAAGCAGAGCTTTGCAAAGGATATATGTGATATGCTTAATTACTGTTATGAAAATCTTTTTTGCGAGAGTGCCGAAGGCACTCTCGAGCTTTCTTTGCGCTCTCAAAAGGCTCTTGACGAGCTTCGCGCTGACGAGCCGAGTGATCTCTCTTGCACGGCAGAAATACTCGCAAACGCGCCTGCACTTTTTGAAAATATGATAGCTGTACCCAAGGCGGTGGGCTCGGAGGGTGGAAATGAGTGAGATACTGAAACGAAGCATTTCTGAGCATGCCGACTCGCTTGTAAAAGGAGAATACAGCTCGCTCGAGCTGACCCGCGCTTTTCTTGAGCGCATAGATAGCACAAACCCCGAGCTTAACGCGTACATCACGGTCGCGCACGAGTCGGCACTCAAAGAGGCACGCGAGTCGGACGAACGCCGCGCAAGAGGCGACGCGCGCGGAACTCTCGACGGAATTCCCTACGCGGCAAAGGACAATATCGCGGTACGCGGACTTCGCCTGAGCTGCGCATCGAGAATGCTTGAAAACTATATTTCCCCCTACGACGCGAGCGTGGTATCGATTCTCAGAGATGCGGGCGCGGTGCTTCTCGGCAAGACCAACCTTGACGAGTTCGCGATGGGAACGGGCACCGAAAGCTCATATTTCGGCAGAGCGAAAAATCCGCTTGACACCGACAGAGTTTCGGGCGGCAGCAGCGGCGGAAGTGCGGCGGCGGTGGCGGCTGACCTTTGCAGCTTCGCGCTCGGCTCGGACACGGGCGGCTCGGTCCGACAGCCTGCGGCATTCTGCGGCATAATCGGTCTGCGCCCCACCTATTCGGCACTCTCGCGAATGGGACTCGTCGGCTTTGCGCCGTCGCTTGACACTATTGGAATTATGAGCCGTACCGTCGACGACTGTTCTATCGTTCTTCGCGCTACGGCAAAGCGCGACGCGCTCGACTCGACCTCGGCGCAGTTCCCCACCAAAAGCCTTGACGGCATTCTCCCTCGCGATCTTCGCGGCAAGAGGATCGCGCTGGTGCGCGAGGTGATGGAGCTTGATATCTCCGAGGGGCAGCGCATAGCGCACTCGCGTGCGGCAGACGTTCTTCGCGAGCTTGGTGCAGAGGTAAGTGAGGTATCCATCCCGAGCCTTCCTGCCTCCTACGCCGTATATTACGCCATTTCCTCCGCCGAGGCATCCTCAAATCTCGCGCGCTTTGACGGCGTGCGCTACGGTATGCGCACCGAAGGTATGGAGTCGCTTGAGGAGATGTACGTCAAGAGCCGCTCGCTCGGCTTTGGCAACGAGGTGAAGCGCCGCATCACCTTCGGCGCGCTCATACTCAGCGGCGATTATAAAAAGGATATATACGAAAATGCACTCAGAATGAGAGCGAGAATAAATTTTGAACTTACAAAGGCTTTCTCTGCATCTGACGTTCTGATGCTCCCGACCTCGTCGGGTTACGCGTACAAAGCGGGGGATCTCAAAGACGAACTGTTCGATGCACACCTGAAGGATGACGTTTTCTGCGCTCTCTCCTCGCTCTCGGGGCTTCCCTCGATCTCGCTCCCCTGCTCGACCGTCCGCAAGCTTCCGCTCGGAATTCAGCTTATTGGCAGAGCTTTCGAGGAAAAGACACTCTTTGACGTAGCGGCGCATCTGCAGTGCGCACTCAACTGACGGAGGCAGAGATGAAAAATTACGAGATGACCGTGGGGCTCGAGGTACACGCAGAGCTTTCCACCAAAACAAAAATATTCTGCTCTTGCCCGACAGATTTCGGCGCACCCCCGAACAGCCAGATCTGCCCGATCTGTATGGGACTTCCGGGCACGCTCCCCGTCCTCAACCGCAGAGCCGTCGAGTTCGCGATAAAGGCGGGGCTTGCAACAAACTGCAAGATCTCGCACCGCTCGGGTATCGACCGCAAGAACTACTTCTACCCCGATCTGCCTAAAGGTTATCAGATCTCGCAGTACGCGCGACCGATATGTTACGACGGATATATAGAATTCGAGGGCGAGAGCGGCAGAGAGAAAGTCGAGCTTGAGCGCATCCATATTGAAGAGGACGCGGGCAAGCTTATCCATGACGGCACCGAGAGCACGCTCGTCGACTTCAACCGATGCGGCAGACCGCTGATCGAGATAGTTTCGCGGCCGCAGATACACTCAGCCGAGAGCGCACGCGCCTATCTCAAAAAGCTCCGCACGCTCCTGCTTGCCGTCGGGGTTTCGGATTGCAAAATGAACGAGGGCTCGCTCAGATGCGACGTAAATATCTCGGTACGACGCGCAGGAGAGGAAAAACTCGGCGAGCGCACCGAGATCAAAAACCTCAATTCCTTTGCCTTCGTGGCAAAGGCGATCGAGAATGAATTTGCGCGACAGTGCGAAATGCTCGAGCGAGGCGAGAGGATAGTAAGACAAACGCTGAGATTTAACGCATCAATCGGCAGGTGCGAGGTTATGCGCTCAAAAGAGAGCGCGACCGATTACCGCTACTTTCCCGAGCCCGACCTTAAAGATATTCTGATATCCGATTCGGATATCGAGCGTATCAGAGGCGAGATACCGATGCTCCCCGACCAGAGACGCGAGAGATATATCAAGGAATTTGGGCTTGCCGACGCAGATGCGGCGATACTTTCGTCCGACCTTGCGCTGTCCGATTACTTTGACAAAGCAGCAAGCGTGACCGAGCACAAAAGAACAGTCGCGAATATGCTGATAAGCGAGGGTCTGCGACTCTTTGGCGGCGAGGACTTTTCCTGCCCGATCGCACCCGAAAAATTCGGGATGCTGTGCGATATGTTCGCCGCGGACAGAATAAACAGCTCGTCAGCGAAGAAGCTGCTCGCGCGTATGCAGAGCGAGCCCGAGCTTGACCCCGAGGCAACGGCAGAGAGCGAGTCGCTCTGGCAGATAAACGACCGAGAGAGACTTCTCGAGCTGGCTATAGGCGCGATAGAGCAAAATCCGAAAGCGGTCGAGGACTACAGACGCGGTAAGAGCTTTGCACTCAAATCTATCATCGGAAAGGCCATGGGGGCGAGCGGCGGCAGAGCGAACCCGAAGATTTTAGAGGAGATCATCCTTGAAAAAATAAAATAATTTAATTTTTCAAAAATTTTTTGAAAAAAGACTTGATTTTTATATTTTCTTGTGGTATAATAGTCAAGTCGATGTGGAGAGATGGCTGAGCTGGTCTAAGGCGCACGACTGGAAATCGTGTGAACGCTAATACCGTTCCGTGAGTTCGAATCTCACTCTCTCCGCCACAAAAAAGAAGCCCCACGCAACAGCGTGGTGCTTCTTTTTTGCGTCAGAGAGTATGCGAAAACTCACTTTTTGCGAAGCAAAAAGTGAGTTCGCAATTGAGCCGAAAGCCGTCTGTGAGCTCGCTCACAAGCGGCTCGGCGAAAAATCTTCGATCTGCGAGGAACGAGCAGAACGAATACCTCACTCTCTAATATATTCGATCCAAACCTCACACTTGCGAAGCAAAAAGTGAGTTCGCATTTGAGCCTTAAGCCGACGGGAGCTCGCTCACGGTCGGCAAGGCGAAAAATCTTCACGTTGTATGCCTTGCATACAACATGTATACACCACTCTCCGCCAACAAAAAACGCACTTTTGTCTACCGACAAAGGTGCGTTTTTTGAATGATGTTTGCCTACGGCAAATGATGTTGGCTCCGCCA
>JAGBIA010000024.1 GCA_017935225.1 Clostridia bacterium
TCGAACTGTAGCTGCACTTTGGCGACCATCTATATTAAGCCTTCTCCAGTGGGAGAAGGTGGCTCGACGGAGCGTTTAGCGGAAGTCGAGACGGATGAGATGTTCGTGACATAAACTAACTTTGCCATAGCGCATCGCTGTTTTACACCCTACTCATCCACCGCACTTCCCTCACAAGGGAAGGCTTCTGTAAATCGCGCTTTGGGGCAACAGACGGGTGTGCGGCGATAACCGAAATGTCGACTTTTTATGCCTCGAACTGTAGCTGCACTTTGGCGACCATCTATATTAAGCCTTCTCCAGTGGGAGAAGGTGGCTCGACGGAGCGTTTAGCGGAAGTCGAGACGGATGAGGTGTTCGTGACATAAACTAACTTTTCCATAGAGCATCGCCTTTTTGCACCCTACTCATCCGCCTCGTTCCTCGGCACATTCTCTCACAAGGGAAGGCTCAATCGAGCGTCACGCTCTTCCGTAACCACGGACGGATGTGTGGTGACGTTTTTGCACTCGGAGCTGAAATTTTTCTTTACATCTTGGCGCGAATGTGCTATAATGATGTCAGATCTATGGCGCGGAAGCCTTTGAGGCAAGGAGGAATTTATGGCAAGTTTACGAATTATGACACACAACCAATGGAAAATCGACCAGAACCGTCCCGAATGGGAAGAGAAGGGCTACGATTGCTCGTCTGCCGTTCGCACGAAAGGATTTGCACGCGTGTTTGGTGATATATGCCCCGATATCGTCGGTGCGCAGGAGGTCTCGCCGAGGATGGCGGAGCATCTGATGGAGCATCTCGGCGCGCGCGGACTTAATTACGCGATACTTTGGGGCAGAGATACACCAATTTTCTACCGCCCCGACAAATTCGAGCTGGTCGACTCTGCTTTCTCGCTCTATCCCGAAGAATTCCCGGGGCACGAGGGCATTTTCAATAACCAAAAGACGAAATCCTACTGCATCGGAGTGTTCAGAGTCAAGGAGAACGGCAAGCTCTTCATTTTTGCCTCGACGCATCTGTGGTGGAAGAGCTCGAAGGATCAGCCCTATTCCAACGAGGCGAGAGCATATCAGCTCGGGCTTCTGATCGAGCGCACCGACGCTCTGCAGAAAAAATATAGCTGCCCTGCGATCATCGTGGGAGATCTCAACGCGGGCTACGACTCGGATGCTCTGAAGAGAGCGTTCGAGAGCGGATTTAGCCACGCGCACGACCTCGCGACAGACTATGCCGACGACTCTGTGGGACTTCACTACTGCTTCGGCGAGGGATTTTACGATTACTATTACGATTACCCCTTCGAGAGAGCGATAGACCACATACTTCTCAAGGGAGAGGGCGCGACCGTCAGAAGATTTGAACGCTTCTCGCCCGAGTATTACCTGCCTCTCTCGGACCATTCCCCCGCATTTATTGATATTGAAATTTAAGGAGTAAGATTATGAAGCTGACTTTTCTCGGCACGTCGCACGGCGTGCCCGCAGCTGACAGATACTGTAGCTGCGTTATGATAGAATCGGGAGACGCGGTATATTTTATCGACGGCGGTGCGCCCATGATCGACGAGCTTCTGCGCCACGGCAGACATCCCGACGAGATCCGCGCGCTCTTCAATACGCACGTTCACGGCGACCACACAAACGGCATCTGCCACCTCGTCGACCTTGCCGATTGGTACTTCAAAAAGAGCTCCTTTGATCTCTACATCGCGGATCAGAGCTATATCGACGCGATCGGTGTTATGATAAAGGCTTGCAATCCCGGTTCGACGCTCTCGCCCGACAGATTGCGCTTTCACCTCGTTGATCCGAGCGTAGCCTATGAGGACGAGAACATCAAGGTCGAGTTCATCCCGACCGCGCATATGCGCGCGCCATATCACTCTTATTCGATACTCGTCAGCGAGGGAGAGAAGAAGGTGCTCTTCTCGGGCGACTTCTCTCAGCATCTTGAGAGAGCCGACGTGCCGAAGATACTTTCAGAAGAGGAGATCGACCTCTTCGTGTGCGAGATGGCGCACTTCAGTACCGAGCATATCCGCCCGTATCTTGATAGCGCAAAGGCAAAGAATATAGCCTTTACACACGTCTTTCCGCTCGCAAAGTACGAAAAGATCGCGCAGATGAGCGAGGAGCTGACAGTCCCCGTGCTGACTCCCAAGGATAACGACGTTATCGAAATTTGATAGAATAGGTTTCCTAAGACAAAAAGGATGCATAATGCAACAATTATGCATCCTTTTTCTCGCAATACCAGATACCTTATTCGCCCCGGCAAGATAAGAACCGTCGCTTCGGCTGCAGATCAAACAAAGAATTAAAGCTCACTCTTCACAATAAAAAGAAACACGCGGTAGCGAGCTGTCCGCGTGTTTCCACCTCGCATTTGTGCAAAACCACCGTCTGTGATGTCGCTTTGGTTTACAGTAGCCCAAACTATCGTAGAGAATATCGACTCGAGTCACGAATGCACCCTATACCAACACCACAGGAAGTTCTTTTGGTTCTTTTCTTTCAAGAAAAGAACAAAAATTATTCCTTCAACTAACTCCCCACAAACTAATTTTAAGAAAAATCAAAAAAGCTCTTGACAAAATCTTCCGCGAGAGTTACAATATACGAGTTGTGAAAATTTTCGGCGGAGGAAAATAAATGAACGGTGCGCATCTCGGCAGAAGATCGTTTGGCCATTCGGGCAAGTTCGATCTGCATGATATAATATCCCACATCAGTGCCTTTATCGGCAAGAATGCCGTTATGGTCATCGCGCTCGCGCTTGCGGCGATAACGAGCATAATCGTGCCGCCCGACGCGGAGTATCTTTCCTATTTTGATCTCAAGACTCTGACCTGCCTTTTCTGCGTGCTTGCGGTCGTTTGCGCGCTTAAGAACATCAGATTTTTCTATATGCTCGCTCAGCAGATCGTGCGCCTTTTCAAGAACGCGCGTATGTGTGTGCTCGCGCTCGTTTACATAACCTTTATCGGCTCGATGCTGATCGCCAACGATATGGCGCTTCTGACCTTTTTGCCGCTCGGCTATTTCGTGCTCTCCTCGACGGGCAAGCAGAAATATATGGCATTCACCTTTATAATGCAGAACATCGCGGCAAATCTCGGCGGAATGCTCACGCCCTTCGGAAATCCGCAGAACCTCTATCTCTACACCAAGTTCAACATCCCCACGGGCGAGTTTATGGCGATAATGGCACCGCCGTTTATCATCTCGATCGCACTGATCACGCTCTGCTGTGTGATCTTCGTCAAGGCTGACGCGCTTGAGTTTATGGGCGAGGAGATCAAGCTTGAGCCAAAGCGTACCGTGCTTTATCTTGCGCTGTTCCTTCTCTCGATCGCGATAGTTTTCCGCGGAATTCCTTATTGGATAGGACTTATCATCATTCCCGCCGTTCTGCTTTTCGTCGACCGCTCGGCGCTGAAGCAGGTCGATTATCCGCTCCTTTTGACCTTCGTGTTTTTCTTTATCTTTGCGGGCAATATGGCGCGCATCGAGGGTGTGAGAATGCTTTTCTCCTTCCTGCTTGAAAAGAATACTTTGCTTTTCAGCGTGCTTTCCTGCCAGTGCATCAGTAACGTGCCCTCGGCGATCCTGCTCTCGCAGTTCACGAATAACTACGCGGAGCTGCTCGTCGGTGTGAATCTCGGCGGTGCGGGTACGCTCATCGCCTCGCTTGCAAGCCTTATTACCTTCCGCGAGTACGTCAAGCATAATCCCGGTAAGAGCGGCAAGTATATTCTCCTTTTCTCGCTCTTTAACTTCGCAATGCTCGGCATCCTCACCGCTTCGATGATGCTTATAATGTGAAGTTAGATAGGAGTATGAATTTTCTGTTCTTTTCTTGAAAGAAAAGAATTCGGTCAAAAACATAGTCGTCTTGAGCACGAACGCGTAGCGCGTGCCCAAGACTCCTTGTTTTTTCCTATTTTCGCGTCGGCTTCATCGTCCGCAGGACGCGCCGACTTGAAAATCAAAAGAACTTCCTGTGGGTGTTGGCGTAAGGTTTGATAGAACCTATATGCCTGCCTCGATCGTGCTTTGGGATATTATAAACCAAAGCGATATCCTCGTTCGTTAATTTAATTCAATAGAAATGCAGAAACCCGCGGACACTTCTGTCCACGGGTTTCGTTTTTTTATTTAGTCTCTTTTTTTGATTACTGCCGCGCCTGCGATCAGTGTTATCAGAACTATTGCTCCGCCCATAGTCGAGCCGCAGCCCTTATCCTTTACGGGAGCTGTGTCGCTGGGGGTAGAGGTCGTATTGTCTTCGATCGGATCGGTTGCCTTATCGGTAGGCTTATCGGTGGGCTTTTCAGTCTGGTCGTCGCCGCCGGGGTTATCACCACCGGGGTTATCACCACCGGGATTGTCTCCGCCGGGATTGTCACCGCCGGGATTGTCGCCGCCGGGATTGTCGCCGCCGGGGATATCGTCGCCTTCGCCGTTATCCTCACCTCTGATGACGGTCAGAGTATAAACGCGTGAACCTTCGGCATCGCGAACTGTGATAAGCACTTCGTTTCTGCCCTTCTCAAGTTCTACGTTTATGTTTCCGTAGACTGCTACGTTCTTTCCGTTGATATCACAGAATACTGTAAGCGACTCAGCGTAGTTTACGCCAACGCGCATCTCTGCAACGTCCTCGGGAACGTTGACGGTATACTCGGTAACGGTAGCGTCAAAGTCGAGTTCGGGAATACCCTCGGGGAGAGTAATGTCGGTGAGGTAAGGAGCGGGAAGCTCAACCTCGGCGCCCTCCCACATAGAGTTCATTTCGTAGATCTTCATAGACTTAACTGTAACAGATCCGCTTTCAACGAAGAATTCCATCTTGCTTGCATCTGCCTTCGGGAAGTGAAGGGTGTTGAAGGAAGCGAGTCCGTCGTTTGCGAATACGTCGATGACAGAGGTATCTACGATAATGCGGAGCTTGATGCGGTTATTAGCCAAAGGCTCTACCTTCATGCTCTTGATGCCTGCAGGGAGTACGTCGGATATGGTCTTATCGACAGTCAGCATCTTGGTTGCAAGCGAGTATTTAACGGTAGTGCAGCTTCCGTCTCCCACTCTGAGATTAAATCCGAACTCGGTAGCGTTGCCAAGCTCAAGCTCTGCTTCGATATCATAGACAGTTCCCATCACGCCGTCAAGGATGTTCTTGGTCGTGGAATTTACAACTACGTTGCTTCCGCTGTAAAGGAGATCGCCTCTGAGGTCGTTCATTTCGACGACAGGAGTGGTCACCATGCGGACCTCACCGTTCACGGTGATAAGCTTTGCCTCGGTAGGCATCGAGAAGGTACCGTTCCAGTTCTTGTCGTAATGCTTAAGGGCTTCAGCCGTGGATTCGCTGTGCCAGCTAAGGAGGATCATTCTTCCGTCAGGAGTGTTGCTGAAGGACTGCGTAGCGTAAAGCTCGCTGTTCTGATCCCAATTGTACCACTGAATAGCGTTCGTGTCAGCCTTGAATACGTATTTGCTGTTCTGCTTTACGAGATCGCCGATCACGTAAAATCTACCCGCGCCGGAGTATACCCACTTGATGTTGTTCTTGTCGCCGTCAACGGGCAGCGGGAAGAGATCGGGGCACTCGGAGTGGATCTCGGAGCCGTCCTTGTAAACAAGGTCGCTGTTATGAGTCCAATGAATGAGGTCGGGGGAGGTGAAGATGCGTGCGCGTCCACCCGCAACGATCATAAGCCACTCCTGGCTCTCTTCCATCCACATAACCTTAGGATCGCGGAAGTCTATGCCGTACATATTGTTGTCGTTGGGGATAACCGAATTGCTCTCGTACTTGATCCAGGTAAGACCGTTGTCCTTGGAGTAAGCCAAAGCCTGTCTCTGTGAGCCGCCGGGGCCGGGCTCAGGACCGCCCGTGAAGTATGTAAATATTGCTACCATTCTCGACTCGGGAGGAGTGCTGTCATCGAAAAATCCTGTGGTATTGTTGCGGTCGATGACTGCGGAGCCGGATGCCATACAACCGACCTTATCGGGATAAAGTGCGGTAGGCAGCTGCTTCCAATGTACGAGGTCGGAGGAAACTGCGTGTCCCCAATGCGACTGTCCGTCGTGGAAGAGAACACCGGGATTGTACTGATAGTAGAAGTGATACAGACCTGTCTCTGCGTTGTAGACGAGACCGTTGGGGTCGTTGATCCAATACTGCTGAGGAGTATAGTGGAGCTGAGGACGGTAGGTCTGTCCGTAAGGATCGTCGTAATCGAAAGGCTTTTCAATGCGAATGTAAGCCGCTCTTGTGAAAGCTCCGTAGATGTCGCTGATTACGATCGGGATGGAATTGATGCCCGTGCCGAGCTTAATGGGCTCGGAGGTCTCGCCCGAAGCGAGCAGCTTTCCGTTTACCATAACGCTACCAACGACGGTCGAGACCTTGATAGAGACCTCGTTCACG
The DNA here is from genome assembly GCA_017935225.1 of Clostridia bacterium. Classification (GTDB taxonomy): domain Bacteria; phylum Bacillota; class Clostridia; order Oscillospirales; family CAG-272; genus HGM12713. The sequence goes on from JAGBIA010000024.1 coordinate 6,442, forward strand.
CCTTTGTCCAAGGTCGCGGTATAGTCGTAACGACCGGACACTAATTCTTCGTTGAGCTTAGCTCCGATTATCTCGAGAGAGGTGATATCAGCGAATTTAACTCCCTTGAGAGAGACGTTGCTGAATTTTACTGACGAGTCGTGAGACATAAGTCCGACATATCCGCCGTCGTAGTTCTTCAGAAGGGTTTCGTAAAGGGGAGTTTCCATATCGTTAACGTAAAATCTCAGAACGTTACTCGTGTCAATAGAGAGCTTAAGATGCATCTTGGAGTTTGATGCGCCTTCAGGCAAAGCTACGCTTCCGCTCTCCAATCCGCCGGGGCTTCCGAAGTTTTCCTCACGGAAGATACGGAAGGTGTTGTTTCTCGAGGGCTGAATATGGACCGCACTCCACTTTGCACCAAACTGAGAGGTAGAGTCAACGTCAAACATCAGACCTGCGGCTGAGTTGCCGTTCAGAAATTCGAGGTCTGCCTCGTATTCCATCGCTATCGTGTAGGCATCGAATACTGCCATCGAATTTCCGCCAACCTTCGGGAAGGTATAACCTGCTGTCGCGGAGCCGCTTACGTTAGATCCGTGGATCTGTCCAAGCTCGACGGGAGCGAGATCATAATATTCAAGATAATCGACGGGTTCTCCGACGGTTATCTTAACGTTGCTGAAATCAGCAGAAGCCCTATGCGTCATAAAGCCCAAATAACCTCCTTTATAATTGTCCAACGTTCCGGTGATTATCGGAACGAAGGTGTTACCAACGTATATTTTGATCGTTCTGTTATAATCTACGGTGATCTTCAACGGAATTTTGCCGTTGACGTCTGTTGTTGCAGAGAGGGGAACCGTAACGTCAAGAGGACCTCCGACGTCCATTTCATAGAAAGCTCTCACAGTTTTCGTCTCGGCATTGATATGGATCGCATACCAATCGACTCCGAGCTTTGTCGGATCTGCGGCACCGAACATAAGGCCTGCAAGACCTGTATTCTGGGTGAAGTCCATCTCTGCCTCGTAGGTAAATGCGTAGACCCAAGGCTCAAGGAAAGCGAAATTGTTATAAAGATCTGCTCCTGTAATTTTATATCCGTCGGTCGCGTTGCCCGAGCCCGATGATCCTGCGGGAACATAGAGCTCACCGGGGGCCGCTTCTTCCGCTTCGGGACGGGTGTACTTCAGGGTGGTGTTGTTAAAGGTTGCTTTGGTGAAGAAGGTCAGAAGTCCAACGTAGCCGCCTGCAAAGTTGTCAATCTTCTGCTCGGTAACCACAACGCCGTTGGTCTTGCATATAAGCGTTCCGTCCGCCTTCATCTCTACGTAGAGATGAACGGAGGAGGAATTCTTTTCTTGCTCGGTCAGATCTCTCTTTCCCTCTGTACCCGTACCGTTTACGTTAAAGAAGCGAGTGTTTCCTGCGCCCTTGTCAACGTTGAGGCAGTGCCAGGAAGCACCGGGATTGTTTCTGTCCTTGACACCGAATACCAAGCCTACCGCAACACCGTCGATGATATTAGCGTCGGTCTCGTACACGAAGGAAGAGCCTGCAGGCAGATATATATCAGATGTAGCAAAAGCATCTCCGATGTCCTTGTTATTTCCAAGATAGCCGTCTTCCATAGCTTCCCATCTGCCGACGGCACCCTTCCAACCGCTAAGATCGGTGGTGAAGTTGTCTACGGTGACCTTTTTTGAAAGCGTTGCAGAACGGAAGGTCACGTCACCCTGGAAGGTGAGCAATCCGAAATAACCGCCGTTGTAGTTATATTTTTTGTTGGTTACTACAGCGGTATCGTTCAGATAAGCGGTGAAATATCCATCACCGTGGTGAATGATCTTTACGGTAAAGTCCGAAGTGTTCTTTTCTGCATCTGTCAGGGGACGGCCGCCTTCCTCGAAGGTGGGCGCGACGTGGAAAAGACGGGTGTTGCCGGCTCCGCGGTCAATGTTTGTGCAGAACCAATTTGCACCCGGGTTGTTATAATCGGCAACTCCGAATACAGCACCTGCCGCATTACCGCTGTTGATCGTGAACTTGACCTCATAGGTAAAGGGCTCGCTTGCATCGATGTGTGAAGATTTGCTCAAAGCAAACGCATCTCCCATACCGGGATTGTTTCCTCTGAGGGTGTTACCTTCTATTGCCCAGTTACCGTTGATGCCGACAAAATCCGTAAGATTTCTGGTTTCGTCATCCTGAGCGGCACTGACGCCAAGAGGCGCAAATATCCCCATCGTCAGAGAGAGGATAAGTAGAAAAGTAAGTGTTCGCAAAAGGGTAGCTTTTTTCATAGGAACCTCCGTATCGTAGTTTTCGAAAGATAAACTTTCGATCAAAAAATTTGCGAGTAACGCAAATGTCCTGCTTTGAATATAGCACCTGCAACTTTATTTGTCAATACGCAAATTTTACTATTTCGTTTTTTTACATCTTTTTTGTCTTATTGTCAATCTACGTTTTCGTGAGATTAACCGTAGTATGAAAATGCAAAATGCAAAGTGAAAATGCAAAATGCAGAATGCAAAATTGGCAGAGAGCCGCATGGTCGTCTGTTGACGAAACAAAAAAATTATATCAAACCCGTAGGAGCGACCATCGGCGGTTGTCACATCAAAAATGCCAAGACCGTGTTGATCTACGGTCTTGGCGGTGTGTGTTCAATAAAGTTTTTTAGGCGTATCTACAAGCCCTGCGAGGTAATCAAGCGAGACGTTATAATATCTTGCAAGAATTATGAATTTGTGCATGGGAAGTTCGCGCTTTCCGCTTTCGTAAAGCTGATATTGTTGGCGGGACATCTGGAGTATTTCTGCAATATCCCCTTGCGTTTTGTCCGCATCTTCTCTCATATCTCTCAGCCTTTGGTAATAATGCATAGTGTTTCTCATAATTGCATCTACATAAACCATCAGTACAGTTTCTTAGGCGTATCTACAAGCCCTGCGAGGTAATCAAGCGAGACGTTATAGTATCTTGCAAGCGTGATAAAATGGTGCATAGGAAGCTCGCGATCGCCGCGCTCGTAAAGAGAATAATGCTGTCTTGAAATGCCAAGTATTTCGGCAATATCAGCCTGCTTTTTGTCTGCGTCCTCTCGCAGATCCCTGAGTCTTTGGTAATAATGCATAATTTTTAACTCTCCTTTCAATCTGAACGGTCAATATCTTTGTGCGTTTATACAATTATAACACGCATATAAATATATGACTTGACAATTCATACGTACGTATGATATAATGATGATAGGGCATATGAACGTATGCAAGCTCCGATTGTTGCCAAACAAAATAAACCCTCGGAAACGGGGCTTTATTTTTTATAAATTTAATTTTTTCAATTCACTTTACAAGGCTCCAAATTTGTGATATACTGTATCTGACAAATAAACCTTAGGAGGTTCATATGAAGCTTTTAGATAGACTTCCTTCACTCAAGGGAAAGGAAAAGGACGAGATCGTGGATCTGCTTTTGCACGAGGAATACGGTTATTTCCCAAACGTAGACATTTCGATCGACGTGACCGTTGAGAGCAAAAACGAGAGATTTTGCGCAGGTAAGGCTGTGCAAGAGAAGCTCGCATTCCACTGCAAGAGTGAGCTTGGCGAGCATACCTTCCCGGTGTCGTTTATTTATCCAAGAAATCAGAAGGCATCGCCTGCCTTCACTTATATCAGTTTCTATTCCGAGCACCGGCCGACCGAGGAGATAATTGACCACGGCTACGCTATCATTTCGATGATCTACAAGGATGTAAGCTCGGACGACGGCGATTTCACCAATGGAATTGCAGGGCTTCTCTACAAGAACGGCGAGAGGGGCGACACCGACTGCGGAAAGCTCGGTATCTGGGCTTGGGCGGCAAGCAGATTGCTTGATTACGCTCTCACTCGCGACGAGATCGATCCCGAGCGCGTATCGGTCATCGGTCACTCGCGTCTTGGCAAGACCGCGCTTCTCGCGGGAATGCTCGATGAGAGATTTTGCTGCGCCTTCTCTAACAACTCGGGCTGCAGCGGCGCGGCTATCGCGAGAGAGACGGGCGGAGAGACTGTCGAGGCTATCTGCAGAGTCTTCCCGTTCTGGTTCTGCAAGAACTACTACAAGTACGCAAACAACGAGGAGACTATGCCATTCGATCAGCACTTTTTGCTCGCGGCTAACTATCCTCACCTTGTTTATGCGGCAAGCGCGCTCGAGGACGAATGGGCATACCCCGAGAACGAATATCTCGGTTGCGTAGCGGCAAGTGAGTTCTACACCGCTCGCGGTCGCAAGGGATTTATTTCTGACGACGAGCACCCCGAGCTCCGCAAGAGATACAACGACGGTGACATCGGATATCACCTCCGACCCGGTAAGCACTACATCAGTCGTGAGGACTGGCAGAGATACATCGAGTTTCTCTCGAACAAATGACGCTGATTTTAGGCAAAACAATTATAAACTATTTACAAATTGACAAAAGGAGAACAGTAATGAAGCTTTTGGACAGACTCCCTTCACTCAAGGGAAAAGAAAAGGACGAGATCGTAGATCTGCTTTTGCACGAGGAATACGGTTATTTCCCGAATGTTGACATCTCTATCGACGTGACCGTCGAGAGCAAAAATCTGAGATTTTGCGCAGGTAAGGCTGTGCTTGAGAAGCTTGCGTTCCACTGCAAGAGCGAGCTTGGCGAGCATACCTTCCACGTTTCCTACATTTACCCCAGCGACAAGAAGAACTCCCCCGCGTTCGTGCACATCAACTTCGGTCCTGAGACTCCCCACGAGTATCAGCCCTCCGAGGAAGTCGTTGACAACGGATATGCTATACTCAGCATCTTCTACAAGGACGTAAGCTCGGACGATGGCGATTTCACTAACGGAATTGCAGGACTTCTCTACAAGAACGGCGAGCGCGGCGACACCGACTGCGGCAAGATCGGCATCTGGGCGTGGGCGGCAAGCAGAGTATTCGACTATGCGCTGACTCGCGACGAGGTAGATCACACACGCGTATCGGTCATCGGTCACTCGCGTCTGGGCAAGACCGCACTTCTCGCGGGAATGCTCGACGAGAGATTTTACTGCGCGTTCTCTAACGACTCGGGCTGCAGCGGCGCGGCTATCGCGAGAGAGACGGGCGGCGAGACCATCGAGGCTATCTGCCGCGTGTTCCCCTTCTGGTTCTGCAAGAACTACTACAAGTACGCAAACAACGAAGAGACAATGCCCTTTGACCAGCATTTTCTTATCGCGGCTAACTATCCTCACCTTGTGTATGCGGCAAGCGCACTTGAGGACGAGTGGGCATACCCCGAAAACGAATATCTCGGTTGCGTAGCGGCAAGCGAGTTCTACACCGCTCGCGGACGCAAGGGATTTATCACCGACGACGAGCACCCCGAGCTCCGCAAGAGATACAACGACGGTGATATTGGCTATCACCTCCGCCCCGGTAAGCACTACCTCGGACGCGAGGATTGGCAGAGATACATCGAATTTCTTAATTTCTGAGCTATGAACGCTAAGTTTCCAAAGTCTATATTCTCGGGCCGTTTTGGCAAAAATCACTGTCAGGGAATTGCCGTCGACGAGAAGAACGGATTTATCTATTATTCCTTCACGACTCTCCTCGTCAAGACCGACCTTGAGGGAAATCTCGTCGGCACTGTCGACGGGCTGATAGGGCACCTCGGTTGTATTGCTTATAACAAGGACGACGGCAGAGTTTACGGCTCGCTCGAGTTCAAGAACGACTCTATCGGCAGAGGAATTCTCGCCTCTCTCGGTATGGACGGCAGGTTTGAGGATGCCTTTTACTGTGCGATATTCGACGTTGAGCGTATCGATCGCGTCGGAATGTCGGCAGAGCGCGACGGAATTATGCGCGCGGTCTATCTTTCTGAGGTGGTCGACGACTACAACGCAAATGGCGAGCAGGGAAAGGCGCACAGATACGCCTGCAGCGGCATCGACGGCACGTCGTTTGGCGTGATACCGGGCGACGAGAGCGGCAAACAGCGCATCTTTATTGCCTACGGAATTTATTCCGATCTTGAGCGCGAGGACAACGACTATCAGGTCATTCTTTGCTACGACGCTGAAAATTGGTGGGATAGCTGCGCACAGCCGCTCTGCCAGAACGATATGCACAAGAGCGGACCCGACGCGCCCGAGGCGAAGTATTTTCTCTATACGGGTAACACCACCTTTGGCGTGCAGAACCTCGAGTACGACGCGTACACGGGTGACTTCTTGGCGGCGGTCTACAACGGCAGAAAGCCGCAATTTCCGAACTACTGTATGTACGTTATAGACGGAAAGATCGCGCCCAAACGCTCGACTCACAGAGCGACGGGTGAAGAGATACTCGAGCTGTCGCTAAAGCGCGAGGGGCTGTCCGAGGGAGAGATATTCGGAAATAATTTCCCGCTCGGCTCGACGGGCATCTACTCTTTCGGCAACGGATATTATTATTTTTCCGCGCCCGGTCACGACGGCGAGGGGCAGTTTACAAGACTTTACCTCTACCGTGCAACGAGCGATCCAAAGGATCCGTTTGAAATAGTATAATAAAAAATCAACCCGCGGAAATGAATTCTACGGGTTGATTTTTGATATTAAAAAGTAAGTGCTTAGTGTTTAATTAAAATACGTTGCCCGTAGCGTTGAGCGCATAGTTGTTAAATCCGATGCTTTCGGATTTTGTGCCGTAGGGAAGTATGTCGCCCTCAAGCTCTTCGATGCGATCGATCTTGCCGGCTGTGTAGTCAAGCAAGCGCTTTTTGCAGGCGGTGAGTCTGCGTACAAGTCCGCCGATGCGGAGATCCTGAACGTCAAAGCCGCTGGTCTTGTTCTCGCAGAACCATTGTTTTTCAAAAGCTTTGCCAAACGTGTCGACGAGCTTGATAGCCTTTGCGTAGTCCTCGTTTGCGAGTCTGCAAAGCTCGTCCTTGTCTCCCGAATTATATGCCTTTCTCGTCTTAACGCCAAGCTCGTACTTAATGGCAAGTGCATCGCAAAGCTTTGCCATGCTGTCGAAGAGATAACCGTACTTGCGGCTCTTCTTTGCGATCTCGTGAAGCTCGCTCGCGTACTTCGCGTAGAGCTCGGAGCCGCCATCCTTGACGGTATAGTCAAGAAATCCGTTGAAGGGATCGGAGAAGAGCATATACTTGCAGGGGTTCTTGGGATGACCGATCTGCTCGTTACCCGTGATCGCATTGGGAAGATCGAGCTTCATAAAGTCGTCGTATTCTATGCCGATAAGCTTCTTGAATTTTTCCTTGATGACCGCCTCGTCGGTAACACCCTTTGCATACTGTGCGATATAGAAGAGCGAGGGGAGTTGAGCAAAGTGTGAGCACTCGCCGCCGTTGTCGCCCCTCATAGTCATAAACACGTTGCGGATATTATTCTTTCTGCAGGCATCAATTGCGGGGAGCATAGACGTCAGCGTGAACTGATTATAGGGAGCGAAGCCCATCCATGACCACGAGCCGCCCGCAAACCACGTCTTTTTCGATAGCTGTGTGTGGTTTTCCATCATATCGCTGTATCCCACTTCGCTGGACTGATAGTAATCCCAGTAAACAGGAATAACCGATTTCGGAAGTGCGTCGATATATCCTTGAGGAATTTTTGCCTTTCCTATACGGTACACGCCGTTGTTCCAAGGACGGAAGAACATATCCGACCACATCATAGGCTCGTAGCCGTATTTTTCTGCGATCTCGCAAACGCGCGCGAGGTGGCGCTTCATTATAACGTCAACACTTTCGTATCCGTGGATATCAAGGTGTTTGCCGCGACCGAGCATATGTGCCTCGTCCATACCTATGTGTATTTTCTTTGACGCAAAGCACTCGGAAAGTGTTGCAAACATATGGTCGATAAACTCATATGTGCGCTCGTCGTCGACAAGCATTATATCTGCACAGTCAACGGGGAATTTGCCCCAGCGTATAGCGGCATTTACGTGAGCGAGAGTCTGGATGCAGGGGATAAGAGTAACTCCGATAGAGCTTGCGAAAGCATCAAGTTCCTTCATCTCTTCCTTCGTATATCTTCCGCGCATATAGCCAAAGTAGCCTTCACCGTCAACCTCATAGGTATCCTCTGTGTAAAGCATAGCACAGTTATAACCCATTTTCTTAAGCAGCGGGAGATATCTCTTGAGTCCCTCAACGCTCATAACAGCGTTTCTCGACATATCGATCATAACTCCCATCGTTTTGAATTTAAAGTTTGCCATTTTAGTTCTCCTTATACAAGCAAGGCTCTACGCCTTTTTTATCATTATAACACAAAAATCGCACGGATGCAATATCCGCGCGATTTTTATTTTGAGTTTGTACTCAGATGACCTTGCAGAAAACGAGGACCTGAAGCACGATATCAACGAGAACGTAGAGACCTACGAGAGAGCCTACTGCGCCAAGAAGGATAGCGAGGATAACGCCAACGATCGGGATAAGTCCGCCGATGAAGGTAGCGACGCCGATAACTACGCCTGCAACTATTCCTACAACGATATAAACGATGATGCCGATGATGAGATTAGCAACGTCCTTTGTGTACTTCCAGGACAGAGGGAAGATCTTTTTGAGTGCATCCATAATGAAAACCTCCGAAATAATATGTTATGCTAATATTTTAGCACAGCAGAGCTTACGTGTCAATCTTTTTTTGAATTTTTCTTGAGCTTATAGAGCTCCTCAGCCGCAATTCTGACCTTCGCGACGGGGACGTCGGGGCTCTGGGGCAGGCAATAGTAAAGAGCCTTCGAGTTGCCTATGCAGATAACGTCGCCGACTTCGTACCAATTGAAGTCTGAATATAGGCTGTAGGATGCCTGCACCTTCTGCGTGTAGTCGAGCTCGCCGTCGCATCCCACGAGGTGGAAGCCGTCAGCCGAGTGCCTCAGCACGCCCTCTCCGACGTCGTAGATGTGCTTTGTGTCAACGCCCATAAGTATGCGCACGGGGGTGGAGAGGTGATATTCTCCGCTCTCGATCTCCTCGCGCACGCATTTTCTCTGCCACGCGTACCAATCGGGTACGTGAGAGAATGCGGTATCCGTGTTCGTTGCTTTGAGCACGCTGAGTTCGTCCATTTCGTACTCAGCACCGCATTCGTTGCACTTAAGCGTGATGCCCTTGCCGAGCATCTCGCCCTCGGTCTTGCAGTGTGGGCACTTGTAGAGCGCGCGGTGGAGATAGTCGGCACGGAAAACTTCTTTGATGCGCACCTCGTTTTCCTTCTGCCACGCGAAGTTGTCTATAGTAAACTCTCGCTTCAGTATCTCGTTCAGCTCTTCGGTCGAGCTTTGCTTGATCTGCTCGGGCGAGAGCAGATATTTCATCTCGGCTCTCACTCTTACCTTGCGGCGCTGAAGTCCGTTGTAGAGCGGATCGCGCGTGAATGCGCCGTAGGTGCGGATCATAACGACGGGCACACCGAGAAGCTTGAGACAGCCGCCAAGGCTCTCGGGCAGAACGGTCGCCGTGCCGTCAAAGCTGTAGCTTGCCTCGGGGTACATCACGACAGAGCTGTGAAGCTTTTCGATCGTGTATTTCATATCGCGTACAAGACCGATGTCCGATACGAATTTTTTTGTGGGAATGCAGCCGATCTGCCGCATCAGCCAGGATTTTCCGACAAAGCTGTCGGTCGTGGCGATTATGTTGAAGGGGCGGGGATAGAGTATGCTTGCCGCTATCTCAAGGTCGATAAAGCTCGAGTGGTTCATCAAAAAGAGGCAGGGCTCGTTTTTGCCAAGCTGTTCCATTCCTGTCTTTTTGCACTCAAAATGAGTTGCGAGCAGGTCGGGGAGCGAGACGAGCTTGAGCAGTGAGCGGAAGAATACGTCAGGTTTTTTGGGGGTGAAGCGCTTTGCGGTGGGAAGGGCAATTACGTCGGAGTAGCTTTTCTTGATAATTCTTATCTTCATAATGTCCGCCTTTCTTTCGTAGAGCATTTTCTTTAATTAAATTATACTATGCGAGCGTGATATTGTCAATTGATTTTTTATCAAAATATGAACTTTTTTTGCTCAAAATATTAAGTGTATATAAAGTATAAAAAGGAGTAAAGAACTTGACGGCGGCGCGCGTTTGTGTTATAATTTGCTTGTAAGACTTTTTAGGAGACTGAAAAATGCAATACTCAAATTTTCACACGCATACGACCTACTCTGACGGAAAGAATTCCGTTCGCGAGAATATAGAAGCGGCGATCGCGTCCTCAATGACGGCTCTCGGCTTTTCGGATCACAGCTACACCGATTTCGACTTGCGCTACTGCATAAAAAAGGAAGATCTGCCGAGCTATATCGAGGAGATCAGAAGACTCGGACGCGAATACTCGGACCGTATCGAGATCTATCTTGGCTACGAGCTTGACGGCTTTGCAAAGCTTGAGAACAGAGAGCTTTACGGTTATATCATCGGCGACGTGCATTACGTGCGCACACACACGGGACTGCGCGACGTAGATATGAGCCGCGACGAATTTATCAACATCACGAACACCTGCTTTGGCGGTGACAGCATCGCCTTTGCAAAGGAATATTACTCGATATACGCTGAGTGCATTCCGCAGATGCGCCCCGATATACTCGGACACATAGATCTTGTGACAAAGTTCGGACTTGTCGACGAGGACGACAGAAGATATCGCTCTTATGCGATCGAGGCACTCGAGACCGCCCTCGCGGTCTGCCCTGTCATCGAGATGAACACGGGTGCGATCTCGCGTGGCTACCGCAAAACGCCGTACCCTGCGCCTTTTCTCTTAAAGGAGATAAAGGAGAGGGGTGGCAAGGTGATCCTCTCGTCCGACAGCCACAGAGCGACCGACCTTACCTGCGCGTTTGACGACTGCCTTGAGATACTGCGCGCGAACGGAATAGGCTCGGTGGTAGCATTCAAGGGCGGAAAGCTTGAGGAGTTCGGGATCTCTGCGCGTTCAATTTCGTCAATATGACGAAAATTATAAAGCGTATAAAGTTTTATAGAAAAAGCACTTGTAAAATCAAGATTTTTATTGTATTATATACTTAGTGTGTCCGACACTTAAAAACGGTTTTTAAAAAGATAGGATGGAACAAAAATGGGAATTTTTGATATTTTGACTCTCGTTTGTGGTCTTGCTCTCTTCCTGTACGGAATGGACGTAATGGGCGACGCGCTCAAGAAGAGTGCGGGCAGAAAGCTCAAGACCATTCTTGGCAATCTGACTTCAAATAAGTTCAAGGGCTTCCTTCTCGGTCTTGGTGTTACCGCGATAATCCAGTCCTCTTCGGCTACCACCGTTATGGTCGTCGGCTTCGTTAACTCGGGCACGATGCTTCTCGGTCAGGCTGTCGGAGTTATTATGGGTGCTAACGTCGGTACTGCGGTCACCGCGTGGATCACGGCGCTCAACGGCATCGAGGGCGGTGCACAGGCTGCCGCTTGGCTTGAGTGGCTCAAGCCTGACGCGTGGATGCCGATACTCGCTATCATCGGTATCGCGCTTATAATGTTCTCCAAGAAGAGCAAGATGAAGGATGTCGGTGCTATACTGATGGGCTTCGCTGTTCTTATGACGGGAATGGACATTATGTCGCAGGCGGTAAGCGGACTCAAGAACGACCCGGGCTTTTGCCAGATGCTCACAATGTTCGAAAATCCCATTCTCGGTGTTCTTGCGGGTACGATACTCACCGCGGTGGTTCAGTCTTCCTCGGCGTCTATCGGTATTTTGCAGGCGCTTGCGATCGGTACGGGAGCTATCTCGTTCGGTGCGGCGATCCCGATCATCCTCGGTCAGAACATCGGTACTTGCATAACTGCTATCCTTTCCTCGCTCGGCGCGAATAAGAACGGTAAGAGAGCGGCATTCGTGCATCTCTACTTTAACGTTATCGGCGTTGCGTTCTGGCTGTCGATGTACTATCTTGTCGGCTGGATCCTCGGTCTTACGGGCGCATTTGATCTCTTCGGACTTGCAAACGGCAATATGATCGACCCGTGGGGAATTGCTATAGTTCATACCGCCTTCAAGATACTTTCGGTAATCTCGCTCGCTCCCATCTCCAATTTCCTCGAAAAGCTCGCTTGCCTCACGGTTCGCGGCTCGGACAAGAAGGGCGACGAGTACACCGATATGCTCGACGACAGACTTCTTGCAACTCCCACCGTCGCTATCGACAGAAGCCGCGCGGTAGCCTGCCATATGGCAGAGGTGGCTATGAGTTCATTCTCGAAGTCGCTCGCTCTGTTTGATAATTACGACTCAAAGGTCGCGGATGAGATCAGAGCAGAGGAGAACGCGGTGGACATTTACGAGGACGCGCTCGGCTCGTATCTCGTTAAGCTTTCGGAGCAGGATATGGATACGGTTGACAGCCACGAGGTTACGAAGTATTTGCATATGATCGGTGACCTTGAGAGAATTTCCGACCACGCAGTCAACCTGATCGAGTCTGTCGAGGAGCTTAAGGATAAAAACCTTTCGTTCTCGGATAGCGCGAAGAAAGAGCTCCACTCGCTTATGGGCGCGGTCGACGAGATACTCGTTATTACGAAAGGCGCGCTTGTTGAGGGCGATATGACCAAGGCGGCGACGGTCGAGCCTCTTGAGCAGGTAGTCGACTACCTCAAGGATCAGATCAGACTCCAACATACCCTGAGACTTCAGAAGAGCGAATGCACCATCGAGCACGGCTTCGTGCTTGCAGACGTGCTGACCAACCTCGAGAGAGTTTCGGACCACTGCTCGAATATCGCAGGATGCCTTATCGAGATGTCCAAGCACGAGTCTCTCGGCGTTCACGAATATCTGCACGAGGTCAAGGCGGGTAGCCCCGAGTTCACAAAACTCTATAATGGCTTCCTTGAGAAGTATTCTATTGAAAATTGAAGCTTGGGATGCGATTAGGACGCGATTTTCTGTTCTTTTCTTGAAAGAAAAGAACCAAAAGAACTTCCTGTGGGTGTTGGTATAGGGTGCATTCGTGGCTCGAACTGATATTCTCTACGATAGTTTGGGCTATTGTAAGCCAAAGCGACATCCCTCGATCGTTAATTTAATATAATGCGATGTAGAAACACGCGGACGGACAACCCACCGCGTGTTTCTTTTTATTTTGATTGTGAAGAGCGACATATAAATCTTTGTTTGGTTTGCCGACGGAGACTACGATTTTCATTTCGTCGGTAGGAGTCGGCGCCCCAACGTTTGCCATAGGCAAACTTGCATAGTTCGCAACGCGAACGTTGTCGACATGACCCATTTGTTCGGGGTTCGCGCCGTCCTTGCTGTAGCGTGTCATCCTGAGCGACGTTGCGAAGCGAGGAGTCGAACTTTTGGATTTGCGAACGATAATATAGTGAGCAAATCCAAAAGCGAAAATCGTATTGCGATTTTCGGGATCTACTTCGGTTTATATTGTCTTTTTGGCTTAAAAGTAACATTTAAATCGTGTTTGGTTTAAATATAACCTTTTTGTAGATCCCTCGGTTCGTGGGCGAGCCACTCCCTCGCCTTTTTTGACTACCCCGTCAAAAAAGGTTCGACTTCACACGGGTTTACGTTTTTGCGCCTCTTTTGTTTACAATATCTCCGTGTTCCGCTCAGGATGACACGTTTAAATATGGTTATATAATGCATAAATCCCCCGACGGAGCTCCGCCGAGGGATGTTTAGGTTAATTATATTCTTCTAAATTCTCCGGCTCGATCTCGAAATGCATCGCCTCGCTTGTTTTAGGGTGGATGATGTCAAGCGAGACTGCCGCTAGGGCGATCGCGTTGCCTGAGTCCTTGGGTGCGCCGTACCGTCGGTCAGCGCAGAGAGGCGTGCCGCGCGAGGCAAACTGAACTCTTATCTGGTGCGTGCGCCCCGTGCCGAGCTCGACTCGCACAAGCGTGCGCTTGCCGTCAACCGAGCGCGCAACCGTCTCGTAAGAGAGCTCTGCTGACTTCACACCCTTGCGCTCGCGGTCGACGACAAAGGATTTTGATAGGCGGCGGTCGTAATAGAGCAGATCGCAAAGCCTGCCGCTCTCGACCTCGGGCGCGCCCCAAAGCCAAGCCAAGTAGATCTTTTTCCACTCGCCGCGCGTTATCTGCTCCGAGAGTTTTGCCGCCGCGGTCGAGCTTCTTGCAAGCACCACGACACCTTCGGTCTCGCGGTCAAGGCGGTGGACTGTGAAGAGCTCCGCGCGCTCGCCCGCATTTGTTAGCTGCTCGGAGAGCAGCATCGGGAGTGAGTCGCGTCCCTCTCCCTCGCACAAAAGCCCCGCAGGCTTGCGGCAGACGAGAATATATTTATCTTTATAGAGTATTTCTATCATAATATCTCCCTAAATTTATGTGTTGAGACTGTTATTTCTGTACTCTCTCGGAGAACTGCCGATATGCTTGACGAAAGCGCGGTTGAAGGTGCGGACGGTGTTAAATCCGACCTCTTCGCTGATCTCGCTGATCGGCGCCTTGCTCTCGGTTAGCAGGCGGCAGGCATTTCCGATGCGGATGGAATTGATATAATCGTTAAAGCCCATACCGAGCTTCTGGTTCATTATGTGCGAGATGTAATATTTGCTTATGTGCAGCTTTTTTTGCAGAAGATCGAGCGAGAGATTGTCGCGGTAGTGCGCGATGCAGTAATTCATCACGCTACCCAGAGCGTGAATGTCCTCTGCGTCGACCTTTTTGAACTTCGTCATAGTGAAAAGTCGTCCGACGAACGCAAGCAGATAGCCGCGCAGGATCGAGTCCTTATAGGGCGCTTCGCTCTTTTGGAAAAGCTCGGAGATGCGTTCGATAAGCGTGCGAAGCTCGCGGTCGTTCGCCGCGCCGCGAATTATGCTTGATATCGGGATATGCTCGGTGAAGAGCGAGGAGAACTCGGGGAGAGTTTGCGGGTCGAAGATGAGCAGGATGTGCCGCTCGCTGACCCTGGTAGAGAATGCGTGGACCTGATTTGGAAATATGAGGATCACGTCGCCGCCGCCTGCCTTGCAGGGAGGAGCATTGTCGATAGACACGTCGGTCTCGCCGTCGTATATAAAGGCTATCTCTACGTTGTAGTGCAGGTGCATCGCGCACTCGAGCGAGTGACCCTTGATGTCTCTGCAGTAAAAAGCAGAGCTTTTGTTCTCATAAAAGGCAAGCATATCTCTCATCCTCCTTGGTGTTTAGAATAGTTTACCACAAATGTCCCGATTTTTCAAGGGAGAGCGCAATATTTTTCCGATTTTCTGCCGAATTGAGTATAAAGATCGCTCGTTTTGTCAATGCTTTCCTGTGGGGGTGAGGAAATGAGGATACTTATGCTCGCTGAGAGAATGGAATGCGGCGGCGCGGAGACGCATATACTGACGCTTGCGCGCGAGTTTGTCGCGCGAGGTCATATGGTCAGCGTTGCATCCGAGGGCGGCGCGCTCGTCTCGTCACTTGAAGAGTGCGGAGTGCGTCATCTGCTCCTGCCTCTTTCGTCGCATCTTCCGTGGAATATGCTGTTCTGCCGTCTGCGCTTGCGCGCGCTTATCAAAAAGGGCAGATTTGATATAATTCATTCGCACTCGAGGCTCGCATCGCTTATAGTCTGCGGCATCGCCAAAAAGTACCGCGTACAGTTCGTGACGACTGTGCACGCGCGCTTTCGCCTGACTCGTCTGACGCGTGCGCTCTCAAGGTGGGGCGACGCGCCGATCGCGGTAAGCGAGGATCTGCGGCAGTATCTTTACGAGAGCTACCGCGTTCAGCCGTCGCTCGTCAGCGTGATACCGAACGGCGTGGACAGCGCGCGCTTCTGCCCGAGCGGCGAGAGGCGGCAGGGAAGAAGAGTACTGTTTTTGAGCCGACTTGACGGCGACTCTTCTCTCGGCGCGCGCCTGCTCTGCGCGGTCGCGCCGCGTTTATACGAAAAATATCCCGATTTGCGTATCCGCATCGGCGGGGGCGGCAGTGAGTTTGCCTCGATCCGAGAGCTTGCAAGGCGCACTAATCTTGCGATCGGGGCGGAAATTATTGAATGTGTGGGTAATATTTCGGACAGTGCTGCCTTTTTGCGCTCGGGTGATCTCTTCGTCGGGGTATCTCGCGCGGCGATCGAGGCTGGAATGTGCGATCTTCCTATCATTCTTTGCGGCAACGAGGGGTATTTTGGCAGACTTCGTCAAGAGAATTTCGATCGCGCGCTCTCGTCGAATTTCTCGGCGCGCGGTGAGCGGAGCGCTGATGCGGAGTCGCTTTTTGAGGATATTTCTGCCGCGTTTGCCGATCGTGAGAGCGGACGGGTAGGGGCGCTTTTGAGAAAATACTGCTCGTCAAAGGCTTGCGCCGAGGCGACAGAGCGGCACTATAAAAGGCTTTCGCAGGCGGCGGAGCAGAGCGGCGGCAGTCTTTTGTGCGGATACTACGGCTACTCGAATATGGGGGACGACGCGCTTTTGCTCGCGGCGATCGAGCGCGCGAGGATGGAGTTCCCGAGTGAGCGCGTGCGAGCCCTCACTAAGAACGGTAAGAGCGACTCGCGCAAATTTGGCATCGAATGTATCGCGCGCTATTCTCCGCTTGCGCTCGTGGGGGCTATCCGCTCGAGCGACCGAGTCATCCTCGGGGGCGGTACGCTTCTGCAAAATTACACCAGCCGCCGCTCGCTACTCTATTACTGCACACTCGTGCTTCTTGCGCGATATCTTGGCAGAGAGGTGATCGCGTGGGGGAGCGGCATAGGCAAGGTTGAGGGCAGGCTCAGCCGCGCAATCTGCAGATGTGCGATATCAAAATGCTCGCGCTTTGAGACGAGAGACCTGCGCTCGCTCGCGCTTGCGCGGCACGTGATCAGCGAGCGCGCGACAGACGGAGTAGATCTTTGCGAGCGCGCAGGCGCGCTCTGCCCCGACGAACCGAGAGTGAGCTTTCTGCTCGGCAGAATATTCGGAGAGGATATCCCGCGCTTCGCGGCGGTCGCGCTAAAGGGGAATGCAGATATCGAGCTTCGCGCCGACATAGTAAGAATGCTTATCGCAGAGAAGGAGCGCGGGCGCGAGGTCGTGTTTTTCGTTATGTGCGAACGCGAGGACAAAACGGTCAGCGAGGAGATGGCGCGCATCGTCGGCGGCAGGATAGTGGAGAATATCACGCTTGCCGACCTGTGCGGAATTCTGCGCCGCGCCGACGCGACCTATTCGATGCGCCTCCACGCGCTGATCGCTTCAAGGCTCGCGGGATGCCCTGCATTCGCGCTCGGAAAGGAAGAAAAGCTGAGCGGATATATGGAACAGAGGGGCGAAGATTGAAAAAAGTGCGCAAAGCCCTTTACTTTTGAGCAGTTTTGTGCTATAATTCTATTCAGTTTTATTCGATCCGACAAAGAGGCGCAAAATGAAAAACAGTCAGTGGTTTGTGAAAGGAATGAAGGCGGGCGTGCCTATCGCGCTCGGTTATTTCGCGGTTGCTATCGCGCTCGGCATATCTGCCGTAAGTGCGGGGATACCCGCGATCGCGGCGGCGCTTGCGAGCCTGCTCAATAACGCGTCGGCAGGCGAGTATATCGCGTTTACGCTTATCGCCGCGCACGCGTCCTATTATGAGCTTATCGCGATGGAGGGCGTGGCAAACTCACGCTATCTGCTGATGTCAGCCGCCCTCTCGCAAAAGCTTGATCCCTCGACCTCAACTCTAAAAAGGCTTCTGCTCGGCTTTACCGTCACCGACGAGATCTTCGGCGTCAGTATGATGCAAGAGGGACGCCTCTCGCCCTACTTTACCTACGGCACGTTCGTCGTCGCAACGACGGGTTGGACGGCAGGAACGCTCTTTGGCGCGATAATGGGAAGCGTGCTTCCTGCGGCTGTGGTCACGGCACTCGGCGTCGGTCTTTACGGAATGTTCATCTCGGTTTTCGTCCCCGAGGCGAAGAAAAATAAAGTGGTCGCGATCCTCGTGATCATCAGCTTCGCGCTCTCGGCTCTTTTTGAGTACGCGCCCTATATCCGCGAGCTCTCAAGCGGCATCCGCATCATAATCCTCACCGTGCTTATCTCGCTCGGAGCGGCAATAATCTGTCCGATAAAGGAGGAAGAGCGCGATGCATAACGTTTATATCTATATTCTCTGTATGGCTGCGGTGACTTATCTGATCCGCGTACTCCCTCTCACGCTTATCCGTAAGCCGATAAAGAGCCGCGTTCTGCGATCCTTCCTCTATTACGTGCCTTACGTAACGCTCGCGGTAATGACTTTCCCCGCGATAATCGAGTCGACCGAGTTCGCACTCGCAGGCGTGCTTGCCTTCGCGGTGGCTATGGTGCTCGCATACTTCGGCAAGAGCCTGCTCTTCGTCGCAGTCTCGGCTTGCGTGACGGTCTTTGTTACAGAGCTGATAATCAAGTTCATAATATAAAAATTGGCGGTACGTGAACCGCCAATTTTTATGTTTATCGCTATATAAATCGCGCGTTGGTTGTATTTTCAAAAATATATTGACAAAACACGTGAGCGGTGCTATAATAAAAAAGTCGCAAGACGTAATATTAAAGAAAGGAGGCAAAAGAATAATGACTACCAAGCTTCAGAGCAAAAAAAGCAAAATTTATCGGATGACCGTTCTTATGCCTTCCTTGAGGAGAACCTCAAAGTAGATATTTGTACGCATCCGAGGCGGGTGCGTTTTTTATATTGATAATTCGACACCCGAAAGGGTGTTTTTTGTTTTCTTGATAAAAATAAAGCGGTATCAACTACCGCTGATAATACTTAAACCAACGGTTTATTTATTTAATTCGCAAAAGATGCTATAATTATAGTGCAATTTATATCGAAGGACGGAAAAAGGAGGGGATAAAAATGCAAAAGAATACAGTGCTCGGTCTCAAGATCTCATATTATCGCAGACTTTTGGGGCTGACGCAGGCAGAGCTTGCCGAAATGCTGGGTGTTTCCTGCCAGGCGGTATCAAAATGGGAGCAACAGACCAACTGTCCGGATATTATGCTGCTTCCCGAGCTTGCAAGCATATTCGGAGTCACGATCGACGAGCTTTTTGGGAATGAGAGTAAGAGGGAGATCATATACAGTCTGGTCGACGAAGTTCCGTGGAATGATGACGGAAAGCTGAGAATAGCGGTCTACAGTGGGCGCAAGCTTGCGGCGCAGAACAGCTATATATGTAACGAGGGGAGCAACGTAATAAGAGTTTGCTTTCACGGAGAAAATTACAATATAAGCGGAGTTTGCAAGATAGATTGCGGCAGAGCAAGCGGCGAATGATCTTACCTTTTGCCGTGCGGCAAGGAGGTTGTTTATGAAA
>JAGBIA010000025.1 GCA_017935225.1 Clostridia bacterium
GCTATGGCTATCGCAGGCTACGCTATCGGCGCTGAAGAGGGTTACATATACGTTCGTGCAGAGTATCCTATCGCTATCCACCGTCTTGAGATCGCTATCAATCAGGCGAGAGCATACGGCCTTCTCGGTAAGGATATCTTCGGCACAGGCTTCAACTTCGATATTCACCTCCGCTTCGGCGCAGGCGCATTCGTATGCGGTGAGGAGACTGCTCTTATGACCTCTATCGAGGGTAAGAGAGGCGAGCCCCGTCCCCGTCCTCCTTTCCCTGCAGTAAAGGGTCTGTTCGGTCAGCCTACCGTTCTTAACAACGTAGAGACCTATGCAAACATTCCTCAGATCATCCTCAAGGGCGTTGATTGGTTCAGAAGCATGGGAACCGAGAAGTCCAAGGGTACTAAGGTATTTGCACTCGGCGGTAAGATCGTTAACACCGGTCTCGTTGAGGTTCCTATGGGAACAACTCTTCGTGAGGTCGTTAAGGAGATCGGTGGCGGTATCCCCAACGGTAAGAAGTTCAAGGCAGCTCAGACCGGTGGTCCTTCGGGCGGATGCATCCCCGCATCTCTGATCGATACTCCTATCGACTACGATAACCTCATCGCTATCGGTTCTATGATGGGCTCGGGCGGACTTATCGTTATGGACGAGGATACCTGTATGGTCGACCTCGCTCGCTTCTTCCTTGAATTCACAGTTGACGAGTCCTGCGGTAAGTGTACTCCTTGCCGTATCGGTACTAAGAGACTTCTTGAGATCCTTGACAAGATCATCGCAGGTAATGGCGAGCTTGAGGACCTCGACAGACTTGAGGAGCTTTCCAACTACATCAAGAGCGCATCTCTCTGCGGACTTGGTCAGACTGCTCCTAACCCCGTACTCTCCACTCTCCGCTACTTCAGAGACGAGTACGTTGCTCATATCGTTGACAAGAAGTGCCCTGCAGGCGTATGTAAGAGCCTTCTCCAGTTCAAGATCGATATGGATAAGTGTATCGGATGCGGAATGTGCGCTAAGAACTGTCCTGCAGACGCTATCAGCAGAACTGATTACGTTGCTCCCGGACACAAGCTCGCTTCCTTCGCGATCGACCCCAAGAAGTGCGTTAAGTGCGGCGCTTGCATGGAAAAGTGTAAGCCTCACGCAATCTATAAGGACTAAGAAAGGAGAAGTGTGGACATGGAAACTATCAAGATCAAAATTAACGGCGTAGAATACGACGTACCTAAGGGATCCACAGTTCTTGAAGCTGCAAGAGTAGCTAAAATAGATATCCCTACGCTTTGCTACCTTAAGGACATCAACGAGATCGGCGCTTGCCGTCTCTGCCTCGTTGAAGTTTCCGAGGGCGGCAAGCCCTTCAGACTCGTAACCGCTTGCGTATACCCCGTAACCGAGGGTATGGAGGTGCTTACGAATACTCCTAAGATCAATAAGTCGAGAAAGACTAACCTCGAGCTCATCCTCTCCAACCACGACCGCAAGTGTCTCTCTTGCGTACGCAGCACCACCTGCGAGCTCCAGAAGCTCTGCAACGAGTACGGCGTAGACGAGACCCGCTTCGGTGGAGAGAAGAACGTTTATGCTATCGACGATGCTACCCCCATCATCCGTGATAACAATAAGTGTATCCTTTGCCGTCGCTGCGTAGCAGCTTGTAAGGCGGTACAGGGAATTGGCGTTATCGGCGCTAACGACCGTGGATTTGACACCCACATCGCTTCCGCATTCGATATGCCTCTCGGCGAGACCTCCTGCATCAACTGCGGTCAGTGTATCGTAGCTTGTCCCGTAGGCGCTCTCTATGAGAGAGATGATACCGATAAGGTAAGAGATGCTCTTGCAGATCCTTCCAAGCACGTATTTATCTGCACCGCTCCTTCGGTAAGAGCACAGATCGGCGAGTGCTTCGGCTACGAGCCCGGTACTGACTGCGAGGGTAAGATGGTTGCAGCGCTCAAGAAGCTCGGCTTCGACGGCGTATACGATATGAACCTCACCGCTGACCTCACCATTATGGAAGAGGCTACCGAGTTCCTCGGCAGAGTTAAGAACGGCGGCGCGCTTCCTATGATCACCTCCTGCTCGCCCGGATGGATCAAGTACTGCGAGCACTACTATCCTGAGTTTGTTGAAAACCTTTCCACCTGCAAGTCTCCTCAGCAGATGTTCGGTGCAGTAGTTAAGACCTACTACGCTGAGAAGATGGGTTGGGATCCTAAGGATATCTTCTTCGTATCTGCAATTCCTTGTACCGCTAAGAAGTTCGAGGTAGGCAGACCCGGTCAGTCGGCTGCAGGCGTTCCTGACGTTGACGTTGCTGTTACCACCCGTGAGGTTGGCAGAATGATCAGCAAAGCCGGTATCGACTTCAAGGCACTCGACGATGCTGAGTTCGACGTACCCTTCGAGATCGGCTCGGGCGCAGGCGCTATCTTCGGTGCAACCGGTGGCGTTATGGAGGCAGCTCTCCGTACCGCAGCTGAGGTTATCGAGGGCAAGCCTCTTGAGTCTGTTGACTTCAATGAGGTTCGTGGCGTAGAGGGCGTTAAGCTCGCTTCCTACAAGCTCGGTGATATCACCCTCAACGTTGCAGTTGCTTCGGGTACCGCAAACGCTAAGAAGGTTCTTGACGCAGTTAAGGCAGGCGAGCTCGACGTTCAGTTCATCGAGATCATGGCTTGTCCCGGCGGCTGTGTAAACGGCGGCGGTCAGCCCATTCAGCCCGCAGTTGTAAGAGAGACCATCGACCTTCGCGCTGTAAGAGCAGCAGTTCTTTACAACGATGATAAGAACAGCGATCTCCGTAAGTCTCACGAGAACTCCGCTGTCAAGAAGCTTTACGACGAGTACTTTGGAGAGCCCAACAGCCACAAGGCTCACGAGATCCTCCATACTCACTACGTAAAGCGCGGTCTTTAATTCAAAATTGAATGACTAAAACTATACGGAGCGCGGCTTGCCGCGCTCCGTTGGTCATTTTACACAATAAAATGTGTGTAATACTGTCAATTTATACATTGACAAGCACAAAAAAATATGGTAAAATAATCATAATAAGTGCGCTGTACTTATGTTAAAACTTTTTTGCAAGGAGAATTAATTATGAAGAAGAACCTTTGGGTAAAAATATTTGCAGTAGCGCTCGTGCTTATGTGTATGCTTACGCTTGCTGCTTGTAACAAGGAAGAAACTCCGGATAATATGGAAGATTATGAAAAACTCGACGAAGAGCTTGCACAGAAGGCAGAAAAGGGTGAGACAAGTAAGGGTCTTATCTTCAAAAAGCAGAAGACAGGTGACGTTGAAGGTTATTTCGTTTCCGGTATCGGTGAGTGCACCGACACCGTAGTTATTATCCCTAACGAGTACGAAGGTCTTAAGGTTATCGGTATAGCCGCTAACGCATTTAAGAAGTCTGATGTTGCTATCACTGAGGTCTACATTCCCGAGACCATTACCTCTCTCAAGCACCACGCATTTGCAGGTTGCACAAGCCTTGAGTACATCAAGATCCCCGACACCGTAACCGAGATGGGAAGCAACACATTTGAGGGTTGCGAGTCTCTCAAGCGTGTTTATATCGGCAAGGGAATTACTGAAATTCCTCAGAACGCATTCAACGGCTGTAAGTCTCTCGAGGCAGCACTTCTTGCTGATACCAACGTTACTAAGGTTGGCAACAATGCATTCTTCGGATGTGAAGGTATGATCAAGCTTACTCTTGGAGACACTCTTACAGTTATCGGTAATAATGCGTTTGAAAACTGCAAGACTATCTCCAGAATTACTATTCCTGATTCCGTTACTGCATTCGGTAATGAGATCTTCAAGGGTTGTACCGCTCTCGGTGAGGTTCATTTCAGCAAGACTATGACTGAAGTTCCCACCGGTATGTTCTACAACTGCACAACTCTCCAGAAGTTTGAGATCCCCGCTAACATCACCGTTATCGGCGTTGACGCTTTCCGTGGATGCGAGAGCATTACCAAGATGAAGCTCGAGTCCAATATCGTTGAGGTTAAGGATAACGCATTCCTCCGTTGCACCGCACTTGAGGAGCTTTATATCTCCAAGAGCGTTAAGAAGTGGGGTAAGTTCGTAACCTACTTCTGCAAGAACCTTGCCAAGATCCAGTACGAAGGAAAGATGGAGGACTGGGAGAAGATCGAGTGCATTTCTCAGCCTGAAAAGAACGGTCCTACTTACATCGTAAGCCCCAACAAGAGCCTTTCTATGTACCTCTCTGTTGCAGCTAAGTTTGTAGAGTGTTCCGACGGTAGCTTTGACATCGAAGCTATCCGTAATGACCTTGGATTTAACGGAAATATCGAGGATATTGCTCCCGAAGGTGGAGAAGGAATTGAATAATAAATGATTCAAAAAAGCTCTTGCCGAAAAGGCAAGAGCTTTTTTTGGTATATAGGAGAATGGATCCTCATAGTATTGTCTTGAGGTGATGATATATGAAAAATGTTTTTTTGAAAAAGATCTCTGCGGTGATCGGAGTTTTTCTGTCGGTCGCGATAATTCTCGGTACTGTTCCAGCAAGAGCTATGCCGACAGAGGAGAGCGTACCCGCGCTTGAGCTTGATTGCAAATCCGCAATACTGATCGAGGCATCGACAGGAAAGGTGCTTTACGAGAAGGACGCGGATATGGCTCTGCCGCCTGCATCTGTCACGAAGGTAATGACGCTATTGCTCGTGATGGAGGCGATAGAGGAGGGGAGAATAAAATACGGAGACAGCGTGCGCGCGAGTGCCAACGCGTGCTCTATGGGCGGCTCGCAGATATATCTCAAGGAAAACGAGGAGATGAGCGTTGAGGATATGCTCAAAAGCGTGGTCATAGCCTCAGCGAACGATGCCGCGGTCGCGCTCGCCGAGCATATAGCAGGTAGCGAGGAGGAATTCGTAAGACGGATGAATAAGCGCGCCGAAGAGCTTGGTATGAAGAACACGCGCTTTGAGAACACCAACGGACTTGACGACACCACCGACAGCCATCTGACGAGCGCGCGAGATATCGCGATAATGTCGCGCGAGCTGATAAAATACCCCAAGATCCTCGAGTACAGCTCTACGTGGATGGACAGCGTGCGCGGCGGTGCGTTCGGACTTACCAATACGAATAGGCTCGTGCGCTTCTACAAGGGCGCTACGGGGCTTAAAACGGGCTCTACGGCTAAGGCAGGCTTCTGCATCAGCGCAACGGCTGAACGCGACGGAATGGGCTTGATCTGCGTCATAATGGGCGCGCCGAGCCGTGACGTGCGTAACGCGGCGGCGGTGAGATTGTTCGACTACGGATTTTCTAACTACGCGCTCTATCGAGACGAGGGTGGCACGCTTCCGCCCGTGAAAGTAGCAAAGGGCGAGCAAAGCGAGCTTATAGTGAAATGTGGCGGATTTTCTGCCGTTATGAAAAAGAGCGAGATAGGCGCAGTCAAAAAGGAGATCAGCCTCCCTGAACAGATAGATGCGCCGATAGAGAAGGGGAGCGCGGTCGGAAGCGTTATCTACAAGGTCGGCGAGAACGAGATCGGCAGAGTAGACATAGTGGCTACCGAGAGCGTGGATAAGCTTGATTTCGGTTCGGCACTCATAATGTTGCTTCGCAAATGCGCGTGTATTTTGTAGAAAATGCGCACAAGTTAAAAAGTTAGCAAAAAGTTCACAATTTGTTATAAAATTAAACTATGTAATATTGTATAATTATATAATCATAATAATAAAAAACTGAGAGGTACAAAAATGACAATCAGATTAAATGATACCTACGTAAAGCCCTTCATAGATGAGGCTGAGCTTTCTGCACTCAACGGCGAGATCGCAGCCGCACATAAGACTCTGCTCGAGGGCAGCGGAGAGGGCAACGACTTTTTGGGTTGGATAGATCTTCCCGTGAATTACGACAAGGAGGAGTACGCGAGAATCAAGGCGGCTGCCGCTAAGATCCAGAAGACCTGCGACGTGTTCGTGGTCATCGGTATCGGCGGTTCTTACCTCGGCGCAAGAGCAGTTGTTGAATTCCTCAAGTCTCCCGTCTATAATAATCTCAAGAAGGACACTCCCGACATCTATTTCTCGGGCTGTAACATAAGCGCACAGTCGCTCAACGAGCTTCTCTCCATTTGTGAGGGTAAGGACGTTTGCATCAACGTTATCTCCAAGTCGGGTACTACCACCGAGCCCGCAGTTGCTTTCAGAGTATTCCGCGAGCTTCTCGAGAAGAAGTACGGCAAGGACGGCGCAAGAGAAAGAATTTTCGTAACCACCGATAAGGCAAGAGGAACTCTCAAGAAGTTCTCCGACGAGGCAGGCTACGAGACATTCGTTGTTCCGGATGACGTCGGCGGACGCTTCTCCGTACTTACCGCAGTAGGACTTCTCCCCATCGCAGTTTCGGGCGTTGACACCGATGCGCTTATCAAGGGCGCGGCTGATGCATCCGCAGAGTACAAGGCAAGCGCGGATATCGCTACCAACGACTGTATGAAGTACGTAGCTCTCCGTAACCTTATGTACAGAAACGGAAAGACCACCGAGGTCCTCGTTAACTACGAGCCTTATGCAGCTATGTTCAACGAGTGGTGGAAGCAGCTCTACGGTGAGAGCGAGGGTAAGGATAAGAAGGGACTTTTCCCCGCATCCGTTATCTTCTCGACCGATCTTCACTCGCTCGGTCAGTTCATTCAGGACGGAAGCCGTATGCTCTTCGAGACGGTAGTATCGGTTAAGGAGACCGACGAGAAGCACGCTGTTCCTTACGACGAGGCAAACGTTGACGGCCTTAACTTCCTTGCAGGTGTTGATCTCAACGAGGTAAACAACAAGGCTATGCAGGGAACTATCCTTGCGCATGTTGACGGCGGCGCACCCAACATTCTTATCGAGGTTGCAGATAAGAGCGCGTACTCGCTCGGTTACCTGATCTACTTCTTTGAGTTTGCTTGCGGTGTTTCGGGATACGTTCTCGGTGTAAATCCCTTCAACCAGCCCGGTGTTGAGGCATACAAGAAGAATATGTTTGCACTTCTCGGAAAGCCCGGATATGAGGCAGAGAAGGCAGCTCTTGAGGCAAGATTGAACTAAATCAACAAAAAATCGAAATATTTTTAAATATTTTTGAAAAATTGATAAAATTCCTCTTGCAAAACTCACAGTTATGAGTTATAATATAAGTGAGCAGAGAAAGCTCAATAAAAAAATCGGAGGATCCAAATGTTAAAGTTAATTATCGGCGTAAAGGGTACCGGCAAAACAAAGACCCTCATCAATATGGTAAATACCGCAGTAGAGAACTCTCACGGAAACGTTGTTTGTATCGAGAAGGGCGTAAAGCTCCGCTATGACGTTAAGTACCGTGCAAGACTTATCAATACTGAGGAGTACTTTATTTCTGATGCAAAGTCTCTGTACGGATTCCTCGCAGGAATTTTGGCAAGCAACCACGACGTTACTGATTTGTTTATAGATTCGGCATTGAAGATCTGCGAGAACGATCTTGCAGGATTTGACACGTTCGTTTCCGAGCTTGATAAGCTCGTTGAAAAGGTTGGAGTCAACGTAGTTATTACTTCCTCTATTCCCACCGAGGAAGCAAGCGAGACCGTTAAGAAGTACATCTAACGAAAATAAAAAATATCGCAGGATGAAGATCCTGCGATATTTTTTGTAAGTATTGTATTAGCCGTTAAGTGTTTCGAGGTAGTTAACAACGTCGCCCACGGTAGTGAACTTACGGATGTCATCGTCCTCGATAGTGATTCCGAACTTTTCCTCACAGATCATAACGAGGTCTGCAAGCTCAATGGAATTGATGCCAAGGTCACCGGAAAGCTCTGCCTCCATCGTGATATCTTCACGGTTGATCTGAAGCTCCTCAACGAGAAGCTCAACAAACTTTTCGTACATCTTTTTTCCTCCAAAAATATTTTAAAGTGTCGTTGCGCCAAGCGCGCAACACTTTTTTATCCAAGCTATTATACAACATTTTCAATTGAATGTCAAGAAGAATTTTTACAATAACGTTAAATTTATGAAATATTAACGATAAGATAGCAGGGAAAGTCGAATTTTTGAATTTTCTTGACAATTTGCACGAAGTGTGCTACCATATTACTATATCAAAATGAAAGGGGAGAGAAAAAATGGAACTGTTCCGCGGTCGCTATTTGTGTTTTCTGTCCTTTCTTTTTCTTTTGATCTCACTTGTTTGCTTCAAGCTTGAGATCGGCATAAAGCTCGCGCTGATCATTCTTTTCACTCTGCTTTGCATTATTGCGGTGATAGTGATGATACTTGGCAAGAAGCATAGATTTGTTACTTTCGTATCGCTGCTCGCAACAGCTTCGATGCTGATAGCTGCGCTCTCCTCGTTTTTATTCGTCAGTCTGCCGAATGAGAAGGCAGAGAGATACCGCGGCAGATATGTCGCAAGGCTCGAGATACTCCTGCAAGAGAGAAAGGGCGAGGATTTCTCTGAATACTATGCGAGATTGAAAAATGCGGGCGGCGAGGATACGAACCTGAAAGTCTATCTGGTCTGCGATTTTCCATCCGAGCTTGAGCAGGGCGATCAGATCATAGCCACGGTATATTCTAACAGCCTTTTGCCAAGAGATCTTCCCGACCTTGACGACGATTGCCTTCTGATCCTTCGCGCCGACGGTGAGGGAGAAGTTCTGTATAAAAAAGCCGATGCGGCGGCAGCCTTCTCACTCGACGGTCTGCGTGCTCACGCAAATAAGCTTCAGCACGCGGCGGCTGATTACGTAGATGAGATCTTTGGAGAGGATGCGCCGCTTGTAAAGGGAATGCTGCTCAATGATAAGAGCGGGCTTTCCTCAAACACGCGCTCGCAGTTCTCAAGAGCAGGCGCGGCGCATCTGCTTGCTGTCAGCGGTCTGCACGTGTCTCTGTTGCTCGGCGCACTCGAGCTTCTGCTCAAAAAGCTGCTCGTGCCCAAAAAGCTACGTATAGTTGTGATAGCTCTAGGTGGCACGCTTCTGCTGGCACTCACCGATTTCTCTCCCTCCGCGGTACGATCAGTCTTTATGCTGTTTGCTGTCTATCTCGGATTTATGATCTCCGAGGAAAACGACGCTCCGACCTCGCTCTTTTGCTCGGTCGCGCTTATAACGCTGATCTCGCCATACTCTGTCAGTGACGTTGGACTGTGGCTCTCCTTCTCGGCAACGCTCGGGCTCGTCGTGGTCTATCCTTATATCGAGAGCAAGCTCCCTTACGTTGAAAAGAGCAAAAAGCTATCAAAAAAGCTTCTCCGCTTTGGTATTTCCGCGCTCAAGATTGCGCTGATAGCTCTCGTCGCGAACTTTTTTACACTACCGATAATGTGGTATTGTTTTGGCTCAGCATCAATAGTCGCGGTGATCTCAAATCTTTTACTCTCACCGCTCACGGCGATCTTCCTGCCGCTCTGCGTGGTGTCTTTAGCTCTGGGGAAGCTCGCGTTTGTCGGAGAGGGAGTTGTATTCGTTACGGCTCTGCTCTCAAGAGC
This sequence comes from Clostridia bacterium, assembly GCA_017935225.1. Classification (GTDB taxonomy): domain Bacteria; phylum Bacillota; class Clostridia; order Oscillospirales; family CAG-272; genus HGM12713. The sequence goes on from JAGBIA010000025.1 coordinate 9,526, forward strand.
GATGCTCCTTTGCGTGAAGCTTATGGCAAATATTCGTTTTGGCGTGATCTCTCTCGAATATCCCTTTGCTGCACCGCTCGTTATAGTATTTTGTGTTGCTATGGCGGTATTACTTGTAATAAAGCTCCGCAAGAAGCTCTGGATCTGCTTGCCGCCCGTCGCTTTCGTTGTGACCTTCGCGCTCTGCCTCGGTATATTCGCACTTGCCGACAAGGGAACTCTTGAATACGTAGGTGTAGACTCGGATGAGATATTTACCGTCGAGAGAGCGGGTTTGTGCAGTGTGTGCGACGTTACCGACGGTTCGGCTTGGAATTATTGGCAGTTGCGAAATACTTTGCCGCTGTACTCAATAGAGATAGAGGACTATGTGGTCAGTCATCCGCACAAGAGACACGCAGAGCTTATAAGAAGGATATCCGAGCATCAACCGATACGGAATATCTATCTTCCGCTCACCGAGGACGCAGAGGAGCTCGGATATATCGCGCAGATCGTTGCTGTCGCACGAGAGTGCGGAATGAACACCGTCTTTTACGAGAGCGGAGAGCTGATCTCGCTTGTCGACGGTACCTATCTGCGAAGCTTCTTTGAGCAAGGCGAGAGCGGGCACAGCTCGGTCTATATGAGCTTTTATAAAGATGGCGAGAGCTTTACATATACAGATAACTCCAAGAGACTCGGCGCGTACGAGCTTGGAGAGAACAGCCGCTATATGCTGTTCGGTGCGCACGGAGAGAGAAGCGGCGGCGAGAAAAATCCTATCCCGACTACTCCCGAAATACTCTTTGCCACAAGGGAAAGCGCGCCTGCGATCGAGGGCGCAAGCGGTCGCCTTGTCGCTAAAGGCAGTGGTACACGGAAGCTTTCGATCGTGCTCGGATAATGTCAAATCGTCAGCTAAACGCATATCATAATACCAAGGCCAAAGCTTTTTGGTGAAGGTATTTAATGAAAGGAAAGCTGACAATGAATAAAACGCTTAAAATTGCCTTTCTCGGCGGAGATCGGCGTCAGCATACTGCCGCCGTCAAGCTTGCGGGCGGCAGATACGGGATATATAGCTATGCTCTCGATGGCGAGGGCGTGGGTGAGGTCGCAGACAGACTTGAGGATGCCCTCAGCGGCGCGAGAGCCGTCGTTCTGCCGCTTCCCGTGAGCGCGGACGGTATTGAGCTGAATATCCGCAAAAGCTCGGCAGAGAAGCTTCTGCTGTGCGATCTTGCAGATGCTATTGAGGAGGGAACGACTGTAATCGGCGGCAAGCTCCCGAGCGCATTCCGCGACAGACTTCTTGCAAGAGGAATAAAATGCTTTGACTACTTTGAGTCCGAGGCATTTCAGATAAAGAATGCGTACACTACCGCCGAGGCGGCACTCTTTGTTGCTATGGAAAAGCTTGAGCGGACTGTGCGCGGCTCGGATTTTGCGATAACCGGTTACGGACGGATAGCTAAGCAGCTTGCCTCGCTCATTATCTCGCTTGGCGGCAGAGTTACCGTCTGCGCGCGCAAGGAGAGCGATCTTGCGTGGGCGGAGCTTCTCGGCTGTCGGACGCTGAAGATCAGCACCGAGGACAAAAGTAGCGTCTCGCCTCTTCTTTACGGCTACGACGTTATTTTTAACACGGTTCCAGCGTGGCTTTTTGACGCAAGTGCGCTCGAGCACATAGATAAACGCACGCTCCTTATCGAGCTTGCTTCAACTCCGGGTGGAATCGACGTGCTCGCCGCAAAGAGATTGCACTCAAACGTGCTCTGGGCGGCTTCTCTACCGGGAAAATATGCGCCCGAGAGCGCAGGCGAGCTTATTGCTGATTGCGTTCGCACGATGCTTGAGAGAGAGGTGAGAGTATGATCGGCTTTGCTATGTGCGGTTCGTACTGTACACACGCGGCGGCGCTCACAGAGCTTAAGGGGCTCGTGGCGGACGGATATGATATATTACCTATAGTCAGCGAGAACGTTGCCACTACAGATACGCGTTTTGGTAAAGCAAGCGAGCTTTTGCAGAGCCTATCGGAGATCTGCGGCAGGGAAGCCATACACGATATCGTCAGCGCCGAGCCGCTCGGACCGAAGATCGAGCTCGACTCGCTCCTGATCTGCCCATGCACGGGAAATACGCTTGCCAAAATGGCTTCGGGAATAACCGACACGGCTGTCACTATGGCGGCAAAGGCGCATCTGCGGAGCGACAGACCGCTCGTCATAGCGCTTGCTTCAAACGATGCGATGTCGGCAAATCTCGGAAATATTGGAAAGCTTCTCAACCGCAAATGCGTGTATTTCGTTCCGATGGTTCAGGACGATCCTAAGAAAAAGCCGCATTCGCTCGTTGCAGATTTCTCGCTTCTGCGCCCGACTCTTGACGGCGCGATGCAGGGAAAGCAATACAGAAAAATATTCACCTGATACAGAAAGAACCGCGGTCGCCCGCGGTTCTTTCTGTTTTTGAATTTAAATAAAAACGTTGATCTCTTCGATGAGGTTCTTTGCGTATTCCTTGTGTCCCTCGTCGTTGGGGTGTACGTCGTCAGCAAAGAACTTGTCGTCGTGTCCCATCATAGCTTCGCCGTCAACGCACGGAATGCCGTATTCCTCGTAGATGCTCTTGATGAGCGCACATGCCTCGTCAAAGGTTATAGCCTTTTTTTCACCCGCATCCTTTCTCCAAAGAGGAGTGATGCCTATGATTTTGGCATCGGGATAGAGCTCCTTGAGCTTGTCGAGGAATGCTTTCATATTGTTTTCAATGGTAGCTGCAGTGTAGCTACGTGCCCAGTCGTTAGTACCGAAAGCGACCACGATAAGCTCGGGATCGAACTCGGGAGTGTTACCGAGGATTTTGGCATTAAATATACCGGCACCGACACCGTATATGATGCTGTCAGCATTGTAGTGCATAGAGATGCGGTGAGCGAAGCTGCTGGAGTCGATCTTTATGTGCTTGGCCTGAGTGATAGAGTCGCCGATGATAAGGAATTTGCGGTCAAATTTCTGACGCTCACAGGTCGCGCCGTAGTCGAGCTGTACCATGGAAATAGCGCCCACTCCGTCGCTGGGGAAGAAGAGAGTAACTCTGTTCTCTTCGTTGCTCGTGTCAAGCGTGGTAGAGAATACCTTAGAGGTGGCATTCGTGATCTGGGTTATGTACTCGCCGTTGATGTAAAGATCATAGCAATTACCCGAGGCTGCCTTGAATGCAAACGTGGAAGAGTCGGTGGTGAAGTCGAGACGGACACCTGAAGAGCCGGTAGCGTTTTTACGCATATTCGAACCCTCAGGGTATGCGAGCATCTGCTCGTCGGTAGCCTTGTAGAACTCTACGGCATTGTCCTTGATCTTGATGTTGGGAGAGCCGACCGAGATCTCAATTATTTCATCGAATGTGAGCCATCTGCTGTCAAATGCCTCGGTGATATTTCCTCCGCTCTTTGTCATAGCGTTCTTAAAACATCTGATCGCTTCTGTATATCCGCTTCCCGCGTCAGCGTTGATAGCAAGCTTGCCGTCCTTTACTATAGATGAGAATTGCATTTCTGAAAGGGAAGCTTCGCCTGCCGCCTCTGTGCTGAGTGCGCGGTTGGTCTTGCCTACGAGGATCTCGTTTGCGGATTCTGCCGTGCTGTCGTCAACGAGCCCGATAGTCTTACCGCACAGGCTCATCAGCCAGTCTGCAAGCTGTTCTGCGGTCTTCTTTTCCGCATTGTTCGCCTTTGCGGGATATACGATATTGAAGGAGTCTATAGGTGCGTCGGCAATAGTAATATTCGGCATAGTATATTCTGTGAAGACCTCGAGATGCTTCTCGCCACCGGAATATACTACCTTGTCATCCTTGAGGGAGATCTTGGAGAGAGCAAATTCTACTGCCGCTATCAAGCGAGCCTCATTGTTTGCGTTGATGGCGATCTTGTTGTCTTTGTAGATAATCGCGAAGTCGAGGTAGGTGGTCAGCATTCCTTTAGCTTCTGTCGAGATGGCTCTGTCGGTGGTGCCTACGAGGATCTCGAAGGTTCCGTCATCCTCTGTTTTGTCGTCGGAGGTGAGAGTGCAAAATCCCAGCATCTCAAGAGAAGCGCCCTTGAGATTCATAATAGCATCCTGAACCATGAGTGCAGGTGTTTTTGAGCCGTCTTTGGGATAGATGACCTTTACCGCTGTTTTGACAGGAGCCTTATCGGTAGGAGCATCTGACGGTACATCTGTCGGTACATCTGTTGGGGTGTCGGTGTTTCCGTTGTTGCACCCCGCAAAGCAGAATGCGAGCATAAGAGAAACCAACGCAAAAGCAAGAAATCTTTTAAGCATAATTTTCCCTTTTTGTTTGGTAGATTATTCGAGGATACCATTGATCTCTTCAATGAGGTTCTTTGCGTATTCCTCGTGTCCCTCGTCATTGGGGTGTACGTCGTCAGCAAAGAACTTGTCGTCGTGTCCCATCATAGCTTCGCCGTCAACGCACGGAATGCCGTATTCCTCGTAGATGCTCTTGATGAGTGCACGTGCCTCGTCAAAGGTTATAGCCTTCTTATTGTCCGCATCCTTTCTCCAAAGAGGAGTGATGCCTACGATCTTAGCATCGGGATAGAGCTCCTTGAGCTTGTCGAGGAATGCTCTCATATTGTTTTCAATAGTAGCTGCACTATAGCTACGTGCCCAGTCGTTAGTACCGAAAGCGACCGTGATAAGCTCGGGATCGAACTCGGGAGTGCTACCGAGGATGCTGGCGTTAAATATACCACCGCCGACACCGTATATGATACTGTCAGCATTGTAATGCATAGAGATGAGGTGACCGTATCCGTTGGAATCGATCTTTGTGGGCCAAGCCTGAGTGATAGAGTCGCCGATGATAAGGAACTTGCGGTCAAATTTCTGACGCTCGCAGGTCGCGCCGTAGTCGAGCTGTACCATGGAGATAGCGCCTACGCCGCCGTTAGGGAGGAAGAGAGTAACTCTGTTTTCGCCGTTGCTGGTGTCAAGCGTGGTAGAGAATACCTGAGTAGTAGCATTTGTGATCTGAGTTACGTACTTGCCGTTGATATAAAGCTCGAAGCGGTTGCCAGAAGCCGCCTTGAATGCAAACGTGGAAGAGTCGGTGGTGAAGTCGAGACGGACTCCCGTAGATCCGGTAGCGTTGTTACGCATACCCGAGCCCTCGGGACCGTATGCTACCATCTGCTCGTCGGTAGCCTTGTAGAACTCTACGGCATTGTCCTTGATCTTGATATTGGGCGAGCCAACCGAGATCTCGATTATTTCATCAAGTGTGAGCCATCTGTTACCAAAGGGCTCGGTGATATTTCCTCCGCTCTTTGTCATAGCGTTCTTAAAACCTCTCAATGCTTCATTATATCCGTTGCCCGTGTCGGCATTTATCGCCAGCTTGCCGTCCTTTACTACAGATAAGAATTGCATATCCGCAAGGGGAGCTTCGCCCGCCGCCTCTGTGCTGAGTGCGCGGTTGGTCTTGCCTACGAGAATTTCATTTGCGGATTCTGCCGTGCTGTCGTCAACGAGCCCGATAGTCTTACCGCACAGGCTCATCAGCCAGTCTGCAAGCTGTTCTGCGGTCTTCTTTTCCACAGTGCTCGCCTTTGCGGGATATACGATATTGAAGGACTCCATCGGAGCGCCGGCAATAGTAATATCCGTCATAGTGTATTCAGTATAGATCTCAAGATGCTTCTCGTCACCGGAATATACTACCTTGTCATCCTTGAGGGAGATCTTGGAGAGAGCAAATTCTACTGCCGCTATCAAGCGAGCCTCATTGTTTGCGTTGATGGCGATCTTGTTGTCTCTGTAGACGATAGCGAAGTCGAGATAGGTGGTCAGCATTCCTTTAGCCTCTGTCGAGATGGCTCTGTCGGTGTTGCCGACAAGGATCTCGAAGGTTCCGTCATCCTCTGTTTTGTCGTCGGAGGTGAGAGTACAGAAGCCCATCGTCTCAAGAGAAGCGCCCTTGAGATTCATAATAGCATCCTGAACCTTGAGCGCAGGCTTTTTGGAGCCGTCCTTGGGATAGATGACCTTTACCGCTGTTTTGACAGGAGCCTTATCGGTAGGAGCATCGGTAGGAGCGTCGGTAGGTGTGTCGGTGTTTCCGTTATTGCATCCCGCAAAGCAGAATGCGAGCATAAGAGCTGCCAGAGCGGCGGCAAGTAATTTCTTGAACATAATTTTCTCCTTGAGTTATTTTTTATTATTTAATAATATCCTTAACTGCTTCGTAGAGGTTGTTTGCATAGAACTCAAATCCCTCGTCGTTCGGGTGCAGGCAGATGTCTTCGCCGTAGTATTTGCGGTCGTGAGGAACGAGATCAACTCCGTTTACCGCGTATCCGCCGACAGACTCGATGATGGTCTTAAGCTCTGCGCACATATCGTCAAACTCACCGACGTTTCTCGCGTGGTTGTCTTTTCTCCAGATGGGAGTAATTCCGATGATGGTAGCGTTCGGGTAAAGCTCTGCGAGCTTATCGTAATACGCCTGTGCGTTGGCCTTGAAGCTCTCCATACTTGATCCGCCGGACCAGTCGTTAGTACCGTAAGCTACAAAAATGTAGTCGGGCGTGAATTCTACGTCGGGATCAAGTGTCGAGTAACGGAAGGTTCCGCCGGAGATCGCCTGAATAACGCTATCCGCGTCAAACATACGTGTGATGCGGTTTGCCCAGGAGAGCGAGTCGGTTACGGAGGAGTAGCCCTGAGTTATCGAGTCGCCGACGATCAGGAACTTTCTTGAGTACTCGTAAGGTCTGATGCTTGCGCCCTCATCAAGTCTCAGCTCGTAAAGAGTCGCGTTTACCTGATGGTTGGGGAAGAGGAGAGTTACGCGGTTTTCCTGCGTGTTGTCAAGCTCTGCCTCAATATATCCGTCAGAGGATATCTTCACGGATTCTCCGTTGACGAAAAGCTCGAACTTCTTGCCTGAGGTGCCCCTGAAGAAGAAGGATGAGGAGTCAGTATAGAAGTCAAGTCTGATACCGGTAGATCCCGATGCTTCGTTGTATCGGCTGAACTTGGTCCATTCCTCGATCTGCTTTTGGGAGAACTTGTTAAATCTGAGACCGTCGGGCTGCTCGCTTATGTTTACAGCACCGAAGCTGATGGATTTGATAGCGTCGTAAGAGAGCGAGCTGAACTTGATATTCTCGTCTGTGACTATACCTCTGCAGGCTCTGATCTTGGATGCGAGAGTCTCGATGAGTCTTTGGTATCCGTTCTCGGACGCGGGTGCGAGTACAAGAGCGTCGCCGTCGAGGTATATCTTATCGTTGAGCGCGCCCTCGTCACCCTTGCTGAAAACTATTCTGAACTTTTCGGAGTCATCTGTAACTGTGGGAAGAGAGGTGCCCGAGATAAAGGATAGCGTATTAGAGAGCTCGGTCGCCAAAGTCTTTTGCGCATCACTTGCATCTGCTGCAAGAACTATCTTATAATCCTTGAGCGGATTTCCGTTGATGGTTGCCGAGGGGTAGTCGCCCTTATACACGTCGACGTAATTTTCACCGCCCGTGTAGTAAACGTCACCACTGGCGGAAACCTTCATATTTTTTACAAAGTATCTCACAGCGGTGTCAAGACGGGCTTGAGTATTCGCAAAGATCGCGATATTTCCGTCCTGAAGCGTGATCGTGAAATCGGGGTAGCTCTGTAGAGCGTCTGCAGCTTTTTCGGTAGCGGGACGGTTTGTGAGACCGATGAGGATCTCCTTTGCGCCTGTAGGATCGGTCTTGTCAGAGGTCAGCGAGTAGTAAGCGGGCTTTGTGGGAGCTATCGGGTCAAGCTCGAGAAGCTTGTCATATATCTTGAGCGAGATAGCCTTGAGAGCACTGTCGCCGTGAGGATAGACTACTCTGTATCTGTCCTCTCCCGAGAGCAGAATTCCGTCTATGGTCTCCTCGGTTGCGTTCTGCGAGCTGTTGGCTTCATCATCGGTCGGATCTCCGTCACCGTCCTTGTTGCAGGAGCAGAGGAGCGAGAGCGAGAGAATGAGTGCGAGTAATAAAACAAGAATTTTTTTCATATCGTTCACCAAATATATTCCTTTAACTGTTTGCAAAGATTTTCAGCGTAAACTCCAAATCCGAGTCCGTTGGGATGGAGATAGAGATCCGAGAAAAAGTCGGTCATATGGGGAGTGAGTGTCTCACCGTCGATCAAGGTCACGCCGTGCTTTACGATCTCTTCCTTTACCGTCTTGCAGACGTCAACGAAGTAGCCCGCAGGCTTGAGCTCGCCCGAGTTGCCTCTCCAGATAGGCGAGAGACCGAAGATCTTCTTGCCTGCGAATTTTTTCGTGATCGCCTCGATGAACGCGGCGGCGTTCGCGCGAAGCTCGTCGTGGCTCTTCTGAATTCCCCAGTCGTTAGTTCCGAATGCGAAGATAACGAAGTCGGGATCGTAGTCGATCGCGTCATCGAAGATCGTGGGATGGAAGAAAGCACCGCCGACACCCTGGATTACGCTGTCAGCGTTGAAAAAATCCGAAACTCTGTTTGCGTAGGAAAGAGAATCGTAGGTCGAGTTCCAACCCTGCGTGATCGAGTCACCGATAAAGAAGATCTTGCGGTCAAACTTGTGCGGCACTACCGTCGCACAGTCGTCAAGCTCAACGTAGGAGAGCACTCCGGGGGTATCGTGAGCAGGGAAGTAGAGAGTCACGCGGCTCTCGTCTCCTGCCTCGTTGATATCGTAGGAGAACTCTGCGCTCTCGCCGTCCTGCGCTTTGTAGATCTCGCGGAAGGTGCCGTTGATGTAAAGCTCAAATCTTCTGCCCGATGTTGCGCCGAAAGCAAAGCGCTTCGAGCTTGTGTGGAAGTCGAGTCGGATGCCCGTGGTCGCCTTTGCATTGTTTCCAAGTCCTTCCCAGAAAGAACCGAACGCCGCGACCTGCTTATCTGTACATTTTGCAAAGTGCATTCCGTTTGCATCCTCAAACGAGTGGACGAAACCGAACGTAATGCTCTTTACTTCTTCAAATGAAAGTCTCATAGAGAATAACCTCGCTAAATATAAATATGTAACTACATTTTATCATAAAAATAGCAGTTGTGCAAGCGATTTGGCAAAATAATAAAAAATAATTTTAAATTCGCGATTGAGGAAAAACGAGCAAATGGGGTGATTTTGCGAGATTTCGGGAGATTGTGTACAGGTAAATTAAATTTTTGAAAAAACTTTTAAAAAAGGTATTGACAATTTGATAACTCCGTGGTATAATATGCGAGTATGAAAAATAAACTATATTTTTTGGAGGAGATTGACAATGTCAACCTATATGGCAAAAGTTGAAACGGTTGAACGCAAGTGGTATGTTATCGACGCTGCAGGCAAGCCCATGGGTCGTGTCGCAGTAGCTGCTGCTAACATCCTTCGCGGTAAGCACCGTCCCGAGTTCACCCCTCACGTAGACTGTGGTGAGTTCGTAATCATCGTAAACGCAGAGAAGGCAGTTCTCACAGGTAAGAAGCTTGAGCAGAAGTACTACCGCCGCCACACCGGTTACATCGGTGGACTCAAGGAAGTACAGTACAAGACCCTTATGGCTACCAAGCCCGCACTCGCAATGGAGCTTGCAGTTAAGGGAATGCTTCCCCACAACTCTATCGGCGCTAAGTCTTTCACCAGACTTAAGGTATTCGCAGGCGCTGAGCACAACCACGCTGCGCAGAAGCCCGTAGCAGTTGAGATTTAAGTAAGGAGGACGCGCAGATGTATACAAGTTCTAAGCCCTACTTCTACGGCACAGGTAGAAGAAAGAAGAGTGTTGCCCGTGTTCGCATAGTTCCCGGCACAGGCGCTATCACCATCAATAAGAAGGATATCGACGAGTACTTTGGTCTTGAGACTCTCAAGCTCATCGTTAACCAGCCCTTCGGCGTTACCGGCACTGCTGGTAAGTTCGATATCATCGCAAACGTAAACGGCGGCGGCCTTTCCGGTCAGGCAGGCGCAATCCGTCACGGACTTGCAAGAGCACTCGTACAGGCTGACGAGAACAACAAGCCCGCACTTAAGGCAGCAGGCTTCCTCACTCGTGACCCTCGTATGAAGGAGAGAAAGAAGTACGGACTCAAGGGCGCACGTCGTGCACCTCAGTTCTCGAAGAGATAAGGAAAAAGGCATCCACAGGTGTTGTAGATACGGCATTCATCGATTTCGGTGGGTGCCGTTTTCCGTATCCCGCCTCGTACCGAGGCAGATA
>JAGBIA010000004.1 GCA_017935225.1 Clostridia bacterium
AAGATCTGTGTCATACCGATCTTCTTACCGATAATACCCTTTTTCATTTTGTTTTTCCTCCTGTAAATTATTGGTTGACTGCTCGCATGTATTAACAGCCAACATGATTTACAAAGTTACCGAACTGCTTTTCGCATCGGCTGTTATCTTTGTTTTGGCGTTCCGAAGTGCTTGATGTTAGATTTTTACTTCGATTTCAACGCCTGCGGGAAGCTCAACGCTCATCAGTGCATCAACAACCTTCTGAGAGGGCTTGATGATGTCGATAAGACGCTTGTGCGTACGCATTTCGAACTGTTCACGGCTATCCTTGTACTTGTGTACCGCACGAAGAATGGTTACTACCTCTTTGTCGGTAGGAAGCGGGATAGGACCGGAAACTGCTGCGCCGTTTCTCTTTGCTACCTCAACGATCTTCTCTGCTGCTGCATCAATGAGAGTGTGGTCGTAGCTCTTCAGTCTTACTCTGATCTTTTCCTTGACTGCCACCTGTTTTTACCTCCTGTAAGTATTTGCTTGGATCTCGCATACGCGTATATAATAGATGTACGCCGTTGCGGATCGTTGCAGGGGGCACAGCTCTCAACACTGAGCCGTGTGTTTCTTTTCTACCCATTTAAAAATCCGAAAGTCCCTCGCAAAGCACCTCACTGCCGGGGGAATTCGGGTAAATGAGCAGATTTCCTCACACAGTCGTGCAAAGAAACTGCTTCGCCCGTTTGATCGGACATACTCGACGAGAATTCCCTGACGGATGTCAAGCTCCGCCAGCAACCTCTCGCTTCAACGCATATCAAGCCCTATAATTCTATCATATAACAGTTCATTTTGCAAGTATTTTTTTCATAGAATTTTAGAGAAATTTAAGAGCATTTTTTGTATATTTTGCACAAAACTCCTATATTTTGTGGTGATTTGCACCAAATTTCTCTATATTTTGTAGTCATTTTTCCGAAAAAACAAAAAATTTTCAGAATTTTTTTGAAAAAAGTGAAGTTGAAATAAAAATTTTATAAAAATATGCGTTTTTACAGCAAAAAACGCCATTTGAGAGGATTTCGCTCGTTGCGACGAGCGACCGCCGTTTCGCCGGCGGCTCGCGACAAACTTTTGAAAAAGTTTGATCAAAACTTTCAAACGGCGCACCCAATGAGGTTTAGATGTCACTCTTCACAATAAAAAGAAACACGCGGTAGCGAGCTGTCCGCGTGTTTCCACATCGCTATTGAATTAAACTTCCGTCTGCGATCTCGCTACCCTCACAAATAACCCAAACTCCCTTAGGGAATATCGCTCCGAGTCACACACAAAACCTTGACCAACCCCCACAGGAAGTTCTTTTGGTTCTTTTCTTTCAAGAAAAGAACAGAAAATTCCCACACAAACTAACTCTTCTTCACACGCACCAAAAGCGTGCGAAGGGCCTTAAAATTAAAAGGTATGAGCGGATAGAGATAATTGCGCTTGCCGTTGGCGGTCGAGTTGGTGGCGAGCAATATAATAATGAAGACAAATCCGCCCGCATAGCCCCAGATGCCAAAGAGCGCGGTCAGTATCAACAAGAGAATGCGCATAAATTTGATACCGTAGCCAAGCTCGTAGCTCCGCTGGGTGAAGTTTGCTATCGCAACGAAAGCCATATAGAGAATGACCTCGGGGATAAGCCAACCGATGTCCACCGCAAAGTCTCCGAGTATCAATCCGCCCACGACCGAGAGCGAGTTGTTGAGCATATTCGGCGTATTGAGCGAGGCGAGACGGAGCGCGTCGATGATGAATTCCACCAACAGTAATTGTACGATCACGGGAAGCGATCCCGTCTCGCGCGGCATCGCGAACTCAAGCCAGGACGGCACGAACTCGGGGTACTCGAGCATCAGATACCAGGTCGGTGTCAGCAAGAGCGTCAGAAAGAACACAAGATAGCGCACGATGCGGATATAGCTGCCCGTCAGCGGCGGAAAATAAAAATCGTTCGACTCCTGCATAAAGTCAAATATCGTCGAGGGCAGCACCAATACCTCGGGGCTGTTGTCAATGATTATCAGCACACTTCCCTCCAGAAGCTGAGCCGATGCCGAGTCGGGACGCTCGGTGCTCCGTATCTTCGGGAACGGATTGTACCACCTCTGCTTGATCAGACACTCCTTGAGCGACTCGTGCCCCATCACGAGCGAGTCGGTGTCGATCGCGCCAAGCTTTTTCTCAAGCGAGCGCACGAAAGACGTGTCAGCGCGATCGTTCATATAGCACATCACCACGTCGGTACCCGAATCTCTTCCTATTTTAAAATATTGCATCGTCAGCGCGGGATTTCTGATCCTGCGGCGGATGAGCGCGGTGTTGAATATCAGCGTCTCGACAAATCCGTCGCGTGAGCCGCGCATAACGCGATCGCCCTCGGGCTCAGCCGTCGTGCGCGCGGGATAGGTGCGCGTATCAAGCAGTATTCCCTCTCTGCCGAAGCCGCTACCGAGTATCAGCGTGCCGCCCGACATCACCATGTGCATCATACTCTCGAAATCGTCGGTCACATCGGTCTCGATATAGGGCAGACAGCACTCCATAAACTCTCTCGCGCTCTTCGGCAGTTTTTTCAGCGACAGGAAGTGCATCATCAGCTTTTGCAGTACGGTGTCCTTGGCAAATCCGTCGATAAAAAACAGCGTCAGCTCGCCGTCCTCGAGCACCAGACGCTTGGTCAGCATATCAAAGCTCTGCCCCACTCTCAGCGCGCGCTCGACCACTTGCACGTTAGCGGCGTAATCCTCACTCAGCGCACCCACGACCGACGGGCGCGCCTGATCTTTTTTCTTCATTATATATATGGCTCCCAAAAACTTTTATTTTGAAGTTAGTTTGTGCGCATTTTGGGAGATTATACATAAAAATGCCGCAGAGACATATGCGTGTTATCCTTAACGGAGAACACGCAATGAATTGCAACCTTGCGGTTGCGTGAATTGAAAGCTATGCTTTCGTGAATTGCCTGCGGCATGAATTGTGCCTTACGGCACATTGGTTGCAATTCAATTCATGCGAGCGACAAATTGCACAGCAATTCCGCGAGCAAATCATGCAGTCGCAGACTTCAATTCATGATGCGTCAGCATCAATTCATTCATAAAAGCGAACAGAGCAAGAATAGAAGGAAGTTTATCCTTTTACTCTTGCTCTTTTCTGCTTGTATATGGGTTTGGGCTTAGCCCATATTTGCATTTGACCAGTCAAATGCGATGCTTGTTAAAGAACTATATATTTGGGAAGTCCGTTTTCGTACTCAGGGTACGCCTCGCCTGCGATGAGCGGCAGAATGTAGTCTGCGCACGCGGCGGTGATGTGATTGCCCTCTGCGTTGATGTACTCGTCAGGCACCTTGCGGACCGCGTTCGCGATCTCGGACACCTTCTTCGCGCCGAGCTTTACCTCGTAAGGCTTGTCGGAGACTCTCAGGAAGAGCACCATCTCGCCGCTCTCGCCGTCTGCCGCACGCTCTACCGCGTACGCGCCGACAGCCACAGACTCGTCAAGGTCGGTCTTTGAAGCGAGGTGAGACGCGCATCTCTGGGGCAAATTGAGCTCTACAGAGCGCACCTTGCAACCAAACTTCTCCTTAACCGCAAGCTCGAGTGCCTTTGCCGTGCCTGCAAGATACTTGTGACCGAAAACGTCGGTGCTACCGCTCTGCGTTCCCTCGCCAACATATCTGCCGTCGGCAAATCTGATTCCCTCGGAGACCGCGACCACGATGTTGGGGTGCTTCTCAAAGGCTTTCTCGAGAGACACGAAGAACTCGTCCATCGAGAAGTCGCGCTCGGGCAGATAAACGAGATCAGGCGCGTCGATCCCGACGTATTTGCCGATACCCGCAGATGCCGTCAGCCAGCCTGCGTCACGTCCCATGACCTCAACCACCGTCACCGCGCGCGTTGTGTAGACCGCGCAATCGCGCACGATCTCAGTAACGACAGTCGAGACGAACTTCGCCGCCGAGCCAAAACCGGGGGTGTGGTCGGTCGCAACGAGGTCGTTGTCAATAGTCTTCGGAACGCCTATCACGCGTATCTCGTAGCTCTTCTTCTCGGCATAGCGCGAAAGCTTCGCGACGGTATCCATAGAATCGTTGCCACCTATGTAAAAGAAGTATCTTATATCGTACTTTTCGAAGATCTCAAAGACTTTCTCGAAAAAGGCAATATCCTCTGCCTTATCGGAGTCGGGGTTCGGCAGCTTCTTTCGGCAGGAGCCGAGCGCCGCCGCAGGAGTATGAATGAGCGCGTCAAGATCCTTTCCGCCCTCAAATCTCTCGCTAAGGTCGATCATTCTCTCGCCAAGCATTCCCTCGATGCCGTTTCTCATACCGTAAAGCGTATTTATCGCGTCGCACTCAAGCGCGCCCTTGATGACACCCGCAAGCGTTGCGTTGATCGCAGCCGTCGGGCCGCCCGACTGACCTACTATTGCGTTTCCGATAAGCTTCTTTGCCATAATACACCTCATTATTCAAAAGTTTATTATCTTTTCTTACCTCTCCGCATAGGATTTATAAAGAAATCAAAGGAGAGGCACTATGTTTTCAAGTATTCTTTCAGTTTTGTCAAGCTTTATCCATCTCATCCTCGGCATCTCCACGCCGCAAAGCTATCCGCCACCGCTCGAACAGAGCGAGGAAAAGCGGCTTTTTGAGGAGCTTGAGCGCGGCTCTGCGGGCTCTAAGCAGATCCGCGAAAGGCTGATACTGCACAATCTGCGCCTTGTCTCGCACATCGTGCGCAAGTACTACGCGACCGCAAAGAACCAAGAAGATCTCGTCTCTATCGGCACGCTCGGGCTTATCAAGGCTGTCGACAGCTTCCGTGTCGGGAGCGGTGCGCGCTTTGCGACCTACGCCTCGCGCTGTATACAAAACGAGATACTGATGCACTTCCGCTCGCAGAAGAAGCTTTGTGCCGAGGTCTCGCTTGAGGACACGATCGACGTTGACCGCGACGGAAATCCGCTGACCTATATGGACGTCATCAGCAGCGAGGAGTCGCTTGAGAGCGAGATCTCACGCAAGCTCTCGGGCGAGTGCGCGACAAGGCTCGTAGGCAAACTCTGCGACAAGCGCGAGCGGCAGATAATCGTGATGCGCTACGGTCTATGTGGCAAGCCGCCGCTCACACAAAAGCGCGTCGCCGAGCTGCTCGGCATCTCGCGCTCCTACGTCAGCCGCCTTGAGAAAAGCGCGCTCGACAAGCTCAGATCGTCCTTTTAAATTCAAAACAGCGATCCCGCAGGCGCGGGATCGGTTTTATTTTTGCTTTAGTTCTTAAGCGAATGTATCGGTGCGGGAATTCTGCCGCCTCTTGCGATAAAGTCAGCGCAGGAATAGTCGCTGAGCTTCATTATGGGCGCGTAGCCGAGGAGTCCGCCAAACTCGACAGAGTCTCCGACTCCCTTACCGTATGCGGGGATAACTCTGACCGCCGTGGTCTTGGTGTTTGCCACGCCGATGGAGATCTCGTCCGCGATGATTCCGCAGATAGTCGACGCTGGGGTATCGCCCGGAACAGCGATCATATCAAGTCCTACAGAGCAGACTGCCGTCATAGCCTCAAGCTTCTCGATCGAGAGCGAACCGACCTTGACCGCGTCTATCATTCCCGCGTCCTCGGAAACGGGAATAAATGCGCCAGAAAGTCCGCCGACGTGCGAGGAAGCCATAACTCCGCCCTTCTTTACCGCGTCGTTGAGCATAGCGAGAGCCGCCGTCGTGCCGTGCGCACCGCACTTCTCAAGTCCCATACCCTCAAGTATATGCGCTACCGAGTCGCCGACGGCAGGTGTGGGTGCGAGCGAGAGGTCGACGATACCGAACGGAACGTCGAGTCTCTTGGATGCCTCGGTCGCAACGAGCTGACCCATACGCGTGATCTTGAACGCAGTCTTCTTGATAACGTCGGCAAGCTCGGAGAAGTTGCAGTTGCCCGCTCTCTTTATCGCAGAGCTTACGACTCCGGGACCCGAAACGCCTACGTTTATGACCGTTTCAGCCTCGCCTACGCCGTGGAACGCGCCTGCCATAAAGGGATTATCCTCGGGCACGTTTGCGAACACAACGAGCTTTGCGCAAGCCATAGAATCGTTGTCGCGCGTCAGATACGCCGCGCGCTTGATTATATCACCCATCATAGCGACGGCATCCATATTGATGCCCGCCTTTGTCGAAGCTACGTTGACCGACGAACAGACTCGCTCGGTCGAGGCGAGTGCCTCGGGGATGGACTCAATAAGATTTCTCGCGTTATCGGTAAAGCCCTTCTGAACGAGCGCGCTGTAACCGCCGATAAAGTTGATTCCGAGCGTATGTGCCGCACGATCGAGCGTTTTTGCGATCTTTACGTAGTCCTCTGGGGTATATCTGCCGCCGACGAGCGAGATAGGAGTGACCGATACGCGCTTATTGATGATCGGAATTCCGTATTCCTTCTCGATGTCGCCACCGACCTCAACGAGTCGCTCTGCGCGGCGCGTGATCTTGTCGTATATTCTGTCGCATACCGTATCCACGCTGTCGGATGCGCAGTCGTAGAGCGAGATACCCATGGTTATCGTACGGATATCCAGGTTCTCCTCCTTGATCATATTTATAGTTTCAAAAATATCCTGTGCACTGAGTAAATTCAAGGTATTGCCGCCTTTCTCTTCAGATGCGGTGCATCGAGTTGAAGATATCTTCGTGCATCGTACGGATATCGAGTCCTTCCGAGACACCCATATTCTTCATATCGTCAACGAATGCCGTAAAGGGCATATTGATCTCGCTGATATCAACTACCATTATCATAGCAAAGTAGTCCTTGAGAATGCTCTGAGAGATCTCAAGTATGTTCGCGCCCGCATCCGCGCACTTTGCGCTGACCTTGGCGATGATTCCCTTGCTGTCCTGACCGACTACAGTTATAATTGCGTTCATTTTTTAACCACCTTTAGCCAAAATTTTCTTCACCTTATTATATCACAAACGCGCTGATTTTGCAACGGGTATAAGATATTTTATAAAAATTCTCGCAAATGTGACGGTGCGCACCCAAAGTCCTAAAATTTCTTTTTTCGAACACTTGTGACAAGCGCGAACAAAGTCCGACTGTTTGTGCCATATTTTGTGATGAAAAGTAAAATATTTCTTCTAAAATATCGAATTTTTCAAAGCATTTTATTGACTATTTTTACATATATTGGTATAATATCAACAAAGCAAATCAAAGATCCCGGAGGACTTGAATATTTATGAAAAACAAAGAAAATCAAGCAAATAAACAGTATTTTTGTATCAAGATCGCAAGCAGTCTTTTGCTTTGCGTTCTGCTGTTGCTCTTCTCACTACCCGTTTATGCCGCAGAAGAGCAAAAAAGCGAAGTTCTTGTCGAAAATTACAATATGATAGAAGAATACATCACCCTGCTCGGCAGCGAAGCAAGCTACTATTCGGCTCTCGATAAGGATGCTCAGAAGCTGATCAGCACAAGTGTGGTAAGCGCGATAAACACTTACCGCAAGCAACTGCTCGACCTGCAGAGCCATCCCGATGCCGCAACGCGCTCGCTCGAGCTTGAAATAAAGCTCGCGTACGCAAAAGGGCGAGCGGCAGGGCGGCTGGCATGGATATATGTCTACCAGCGCGAGCGGCTGACACTTTCTGACTCACTCGCGTCGCTTGGGGATAAGTACGAAAAATCGATTGCCGAGATCAACGCGGCGACCGACGAGGCGGTGCTTGGTGCAAAGAGCGATGTCCTGTGCGCTGAACTCAACAATCACGCCTATTCCCTGCTCTTGCGAGAGCTTAGCGCACCCGACGACTCGCTCGCATCCTCGTCGATAATCGCGGGTGGGATAGAGGAACTCTCGAACATCCGCGACTCCTCGCTGCTCGGCGAGTCGCAAGAGGCACTTTACAGCAAGGTCAAGGCATCACTCGCGCTCTCACGCGCGTCCGACCACGCAAGCAAAGAGCTTCGCTCGCTCTTCGCGATCATAAATCCAAGCGAGGACTATCAATCCAACCCGACCGTCGCGCTCTTTACCTACAAGCTCAAGAATTCGCAGAGCATAAAGGCGATAAACGATGCACTCGCCGAGGCACTTTGCGAGCTTTTGCGTGTTGACGACTCGCTCATATACTCGCGCATCTACGTAGGCAAGCTCGTCAGTGCCATAAACGAAGAGAGTGCGAAGACGAGCAAGGACGGACAGTCACTCAGTGTCTCGGCGATCTTTTTGAACTATCCGATCGAGCGCGCAAAGGCAAGTGCGAAGGACGAGATCCGCAAAATGATATACTTTGGCGGCAGATCGGACGAGCTGCTTGATTCTCTCGAGCGAGAATTCAACGCAGACGGCGGGCGGATAGACCTTAGCGCAAGTGCGAACAAGCTTGAATGCGAACAGATCCGCGCAAAATATATGCTTGATTGCTACGAGAGCTATATTGATGCGCGAACACAGATAAATATAGCGCTCGAGCCCTATTCGAAGCAGGAGCAGCTCGCACTCTCCGAGGCGATCTACCTCGACGGTGCGGATGCGCTCCGCAAGCTCGAGGCAGGGCTTGAATTTGAGAAAGCAAGCGCTAACGAAAGCGCGATATGTGCCGAGAAACTACGCGAAGTGGTGATCGGCGCGAAAGCCGAGCGTTTCCTTCTCGACCACGCAGCAGTCATCTCCGCGCCGCTCGGCGAGCTCGGAGCAAAGGATGAAATACACCTCAGACACGCGCTCGACGATTACACAAAACTCGAGCCAAGCGTGGCGAGCTTGCTCGTATCACAAATAAATTCTATTGCGGTAAAATACAATTCTGTTTTATCAATCGTAATACGCTCAATGTTCGCAGATGACGCATTATTCCTTGATTTATGCGAAGTATTCTGCAAAGAAATTGAGAATTTGGATCGCACAAGTATTGCGGATTATTACAATAGTTGCGATCTCATTTTATCAAAATCGCGTGCGCTTTCCAATAGCATCAGATACTACCGCGAGCTGTGCGCGAGTGAGATCTACTCCTCTTTCAACGCCTCCGAGCGCGAAGATCTCATTGAGGTCTGTCGCAACACCGCAAAGAAGCTCAGCGCGCTGAGTGTAGGTGACAAAGGAATTTTCGCAGACGAGCTTCGCGACATATCGGAAGATGCAAAAACTGATATGTGGCGAGTCAACGAGCGCGCTCGCGTAAGAGTAACAGCGCGCGGCTCATCAAATTCAGAGATCAAGGCGATCATTCTCGAAGCAAATGCGAAAATGAGCGCGAGCCGAGATGCGAGCGAGATCAGCTCGATCGCTGACAGAGCGGCATTCAAGATCAACCGTCTGCTCGTCGGCGACGAGATAACGAGCCATGCCGAAAATCTCAAGCGTCAGATAGAAAAAATGAAATTCCTGCGCACAAGCGAAAAAGAGCTTTTCTATACGAAGATCAACGATCTTTGTAAGCAAGCAAAAAGCGAGGCTCTCGTCAGCGAGAACCTCACGGTACTTTCTTTCGTGTGGAACAGCTTTTCTAAATCGGTAGGCGAGATAGAGCTATCCGCAAAGAAGAGTGACCTCGCGCTCGCGCGAGATGCACATCTGGAGCTCTTCGAAAATGAAGTTCAAAAGTTGCTTGATAAGTTGCGTACAATGTCGCATCTCCCAGCAAGTAAAAGTGAGGAATATTCCAATAAACTGATCGAGATACGCAGCTCATTCAAGTCCCGCATCGGACTCGCGCCCTCGAGCGACGAGGTCAGCAAGATATACACCGAAACGCTTGGTACTCTTCACTCTATCGAGCTTTCAGCCGACAGTGAAAACCTCGAGGTATACAAGGATACAATAAAGTCGAAGCTCGATTCATTACCTTATGATCCGCAAAATTATAGTGTTGAAAACTACAACAGAATAACCGATATAATAAGCGAAGCAAAAGCTGCGCTTGCATCGGCGCAGAACATCTCAGCGTGCAACGAAGTTCTCGAGGATGCCAAGGAGCGCATCGCACTTGTGAACAATCTGCTCGATGATGCTATAGAGACCGCCATCAGCGCGATCGAAAATCAGGCAGAATTCTACCGCTCGCGCGCTAATCTCTATTCCTCCGTCGCGCTCTCAAAGCTCGAACAGATAGCTAAAGACGCGAAAGCAAGGATCCGCTCCTATACCTTGATCGCTCACGTGCCCGACGTTGAGCAGGAGGCGGCGCAGGCTCTGCGCGAGCTCGCTCAGGTAAAGTGCGACTATCTTACCACGCTCCCCGACGGCGCCATCGTTTTGCAGAACGGCGCATCCTACCCTTCCAACTACAGTTTTGCAAACGGCTATTGGGGCGTGCTATATTCTCAAAACTCTCTCCCATCCGATGCTAAGCTCAGCATTCTACCCGCGAGCGTAGAAAATCTCCGTGACATCGAAAAAGCAATTCGAAAAGCGGCAAAGCGCGGCGAGTTCAAGACTCTCGGTGCCTCACCCAACCAGAGCACCCTGAAAGAGCTCAAGCACGCAAAAGTCGCGCTCGCGCTTGATATAAGTCTTTCGGATACAGAAGTCTTCACATCTGTCACAGAGCTGAAGCTGCTTCTCCCCGAAGAATACAGCCGTGAGAAGATACTCGGAATAGCTTTTGTGGATAGTGAAAACAATGTTGAATATTACAACACCAGCCAAGAAGAGCTCTTGATTTCATTCAGTCCAAATCACTTTTCAAATTATTATATTGTGGTGGAAAACACAATAAACCTTATGCCTCTCATAGTATTTCTCGCCACACTCATAACCCTTGAATTCATTCTGTTTATATTCATTCTGATCCTGCGCTTCAATCGCAAAAGAAAGGAAAACGACGAAATGCTTCCTCTGCTAAATTCCTGTTTCCTGCCCCTGACGAGCTTCTCCCTGACACAGATCAAGCCGAGTGGCGCGCTCACCACGACAGTGCTTCTGTCCGTAGCCGCGCTTGCGCTCGGGTGCGCCGTAGCTATGCTCGCCCGCCTCGAGCTTCGCGAATACCGCGCAAGCAAGCATAAGGCTCCCGTGCGGAGCGCGCCCCCAACCCAGCCGCTCCTGCGCGCATCAGCGCGGAACGCTCTGCCCGAAAGGCGCGCCGCTCTCAAAGCCGCCGAAAACACGAGCGGCGAGGACTCCTACTACCCTGACTATGCGGTAGCCGTCGAGGATCGCGAGCCTATATCGGACGAGGACCTCGAGCAGATATTCGACGCGGATATCGATGACGCGTACACCTGCTTTGGCAAGGCGCGGCACAAAGCAGAGATAAATCTCGATGTTATAGAAGAAAAATTCGAGGACGGCGACCTCGTCACGCTCGACGCGCTCAAGCGCAAAAAGCTCGTGCCAAAGCGCACCGATTACGTCAAGATCCTCGCGCGCGGCGCGCTTACAAAGCCTCTGATAATCGAAGCGAACGATTTCAGCCGTGCGGCTGAAGAGATGCTGACAGCCCTCGGCGGCGAGGCGATAAGAGTCCGCCACTAATACAAGAAGGACGAAGATCAACTCTTCGTCCTTTTTGTATGTAGCTTTATCAGAAGCGTTATTCCAAAGAATATCAACGCAGCCGCGCAGGCACCCGAGCTGTCGATCAGCACGTCGATCACCGATGCACCGCGTCCGTCAACAAAGAGCTGGATCGTCTCGTCGCACGCCGCAACGAGCGCCGAGGCAGGTATCGCGAGCAAGCAAAGATACTCGCGCTTTGGATGATCCTTCAGGAAGAAATAAATCGCAAAGCAAACGAGCGCCGAAAGCATGGCAAACTCACAAAAGTGCGCCGCCTTGCGTACGAATTTGTGCGTTACTTCAAGAGACGGTGATATCGAGCCGAGGATAGAATTGATAAACTCGGTTACAGATCCGCTCATCTCACCCGAGCTCTCGCCCGTCTGCAAGGAATTTGAGAATATGAAAAGCGCCCAAAGAATACTTGCTACCAAAAATATTATCGGCAGAGTATGTTTTTTCACTTCAATTCTCCAATTGTAAGAAGAATTCCGTAGTGATCCGAAACGAATCCCGCCTCGGTGTCGCTCTCACCCTTGTATTTGTCGTCTACGACCTCATAAGAGAGCACCTCGCCGTACTCGCGGGCAAACCAGAAGCACTCCTCGCGTCCATTTTCAGCGTTGCCGAAGAAATGATTGCTTCCCATTCCCTCGGATCTATCCTCAAGAGCCAAGTTTCTCGCATCGTCAAAACCGCGGTTTGCTATCATATCATAGTAAACGTCACCATCGACCTCACACTTCAGATCAAGCGCAAGATATACAGGCATATTATTATATCTCTTTCCGAGATTACCCTTGAGCGCGCGGGTAAGCTGACCGAGCTCGGTCAGTCTCACGGTATCGCACGCGTGGTCTAGCTGAGCGCTTGTCACAACAAGACTTCCGCCGGTGTATCTGTCAAAAAGCTCCACCCAGCTGCAAATTCTCTTGTCCATAGCACCTGCGGCAAGAGCAGGCTTCTTTACTTCGTCATTGATCCAGAAGCTACCCT
Source organism: Clostridia bacterium (assembly GCA_017935225.1). Taxonomy (GTDB): domain Bacteria; phylum Bacillota; class Clostridia; order Oscillospirales; family CAG-272; genus HGM12713. Next base: position 12,535 of record JAGBIA010000004.1, read on the forward strand.
CGTCCATAAGCACGAAACGCTCCTCGTTATAGAGAATTCCGTTCCAGAGTCCGCCCATAGATCTCTCGCCGTAGCTTGAAAATCCGCTGAATGCGTAGTTATCGATCTTTTTGAGTTTTCCTACCCAATCCTTGTTCCCTTCCTGAGTCGCGATCACGTCAGGCTTCAGTTCGGCTACCATAGTCTCAAAGCGAGAAGCTCGCTCGTCGATAGAGTTGCCGTTCGGAGCGTCAAGGCTGTAGAGATTTTGCGAAAGCAGCTTGATATCAAGATCGAGTCCCTCAACGTTATCAAGAACTGCAGGCGGCTCGGTAGATCCCTCGGTCTCCTTCGGCTTCTTTGTCGCCTTCTCGGTCGGTGCGTCGGTCGTCTCGGGATCCTCGGAGCCTTCGACGTCCGTGTCGGTATTATTGCACGCAAACGCGCCAAGCGTGAGCACAAGCAGGAGCAAAAGCGCGATATATCTTCTGAAATTCATAAGTCCTATCCTTCCTTTTTAAATGTTGCCATCACACCGTAGTGATCGGATACGAAGCCGGGCTCGGTCTCGCCCTCGGAGATATAGCTCTTGGAGATTATTTCATACTGAAGTACGTCCTCATTTCCTTTAAAGAAGCAGAAATCGATCTCGTTTTCCTTCTTTCCGTAGGCATGGTAACTTCCGTTGACGACCGAGATATCCTCTATCGCGACATCTCTCGAGTCAGCAAAGCCGCTCTTGATTATGGCTTCATAAGGAGAAGTAGCGGGCTGGCAGTTAAAATCGCCCGTCAGATAAATGGTATGAGTGTTATATCTGTCGCCAAGACGCTTTTTGAGATGTCCGAGAAGATAGGATGCCTGGAGTCTGCGCACCTCATCGGTAGAATGATCGAGATGGGTGTTAGCCATAATGAAGGTCTCGCCCGTATAGCGATCGAAAAGCTCTACCCAGGTACAAATTCTTCTGCACTTTGCATTCTCGGTCATACTCACCTCATCGGGAGTCTCGGTCAGCCAGAATGTGTCCGAATCGAGCATCACAAATCTCTCTTTTTTGTACATTATCGCGCTCCACTCGCCTGTCGAAGCAGTGTGACCGTTTCGGGAAGAACCGACGACAGCGTATTCCTTGAGCGTGCGCAGATATCTGCGCCACTCGAACGTGGTCTCCTGAGTGCCGATGATATCAGGCTGGTATTCATCGATAAGCCCCTTGAGTCGAGTAGTACGCTGAAGCACGGTGTTGCCCCCCTCGTCGTCAGCACAGCGAACGTTCTGAGAGAGTATCTTGAGATTAAGATCAAGTCCCGTGGTGTCCTCAAGCTTTGTAAGAGGCTCGGTCTCTTTAGGCTTTTTAGTAGCCTTCTCGGTCGCCTCGGTAGCCTCGTCGGTCGGAGTTGATGCATCAGTCTCACCCGGCTGCTCGGAGTTGCAGGCAGTAAAGGTCAGCGCCGTCGCGAAAAGCAAAATTGCCGCAATTATTCTGAATATTTTTTTCATTTTTATTACCTCAAACAAAGATGTGCTCAAAGAAAATAATCCATAGACAGAATTATTATAGCACACAAAAAGAGTCTTGTCAAGAAATGTACAGGATTTTAGAGCAATTCGACATAAAACTCTTGCATTTTTTCAAAAATAGTGATACAATATTCTCACTCAGAGAAAGATAAGGAGGATTCTGCCGTGGCTGATAATAAAAAGCAGGCGACCAAGGTCGTAGCTCAGAACAAAAAAGCATATCATGACTACTTCGTTGACGAGAAGTACGAAGCAGGAATCGCTCTTTTCGGAACTGAGGTCAAAAGCATACGTCAGGGCGCGGTAAATCTCAAGGATTGCTACTGCTCGATAAAGAACGGAGAGCTTTTCGTCGTCGGTATGCATATAAGTCCCTATGAAAAGGGTAATATCTTCAATAAAGAACCAAGGCGCGAGCGCAAGCTTCTGATGCATAAGCGCGAAATAATGAAGCTCGGCGGCCTTGTGGCGCAAAAAGGCTATACGCTCGTTCCGCTCTCGCTCTATTTCTCGGGCAAGAACGTCAAGGTCGAGCTCGGTCTCTGCCGAGGTAAGAAGCTCTACGATAAGCGCGACGCTCTCGCCGAGAAGCAGGCTGATCGCGAGATGGACCGCAGAATGAAGGACTCGCACCGATCCTACGAGGACTAAGGAGGCTTTATGATCGAATACGTTTTGAGCTTTATGGATGAACTCGGATTTGACAAGGAAGCCGTAGCGTCGCTCTCTGCCGATATCGAGAAAATATACGCAAACGAGGATGCGAAAGCACTCTTCGCGGGCGCGGTAGACGATTACGAAAGAGATATACATTCGAATTACACCGAACTCAGAGAGGCGGCAAAACGCGCGGGCGAGATCGTCGGCGTGCACGCTTACAGCGCGGAGCTGCTGCTCTTCATTTGCTTCTCGAAGCACTTAAGAGAGCTTTACCGCCTAAGATGCATCAGCGACCGCATATGGTTCGACAGTATGTCTGACCTCAAATGGAAGCTTTGGGAATGTAAGGCGGTCAAGGGCATATGGGGCTCGTTTGTCGCAGGATGGTTCCCGGGATTTTTCAACCTCACAAGGTTTGCGCTCGGCAGATTGCAGTTCGAGATAGTCGCGTTCGACGGCGAGTATGAAAAGGACGGCAAAAAGCTCAAAAAGGGCGATAAGGTCATCAACGTCCACATCCCGAGAACCTTGACTCCGCTCGATAAGGAGAGCCGCGACGACGCGTACGCGCAGGCGGCGGAATTCTTCAAGAATATGATAGACGGCGCGCCGATAGCCTTCGTGTGCTCGAGCTGGCTGCTCTATCCCGAGGCTGAAAAGATCCTGCCCGCACACTCGAATATCCGAGGATTTATGGCGGATTATGATATGATTAGGTCAAAAACAAGCGGTGAGGGCGAGTACGGAGATATGTGGCGACTGTTCGATATGGATTTCACGGGTGATCTCAACGATTACCCCGAGGATAGCTCCCTGCGCCGCGCGTATAAGAAATTCTTGCTCGACGGCAATAGAACGGGTAGCGGATACGGCGTGTTCTTTTATTAAATTGAAATGAAAGTGAAGAGGTGAATACCTCTCACCTCTTCACTTTTCACTATACTTTTCACTTCAATTACATGGGCCCGTAAAGGTTTCGACGGGGATTTTGAGGTATGATAAGCGGGTAGAGCCGGGCAATCTCTATAAAGGCCCAAATTTTAAAATTAAACGCTAACGAAAACGTTGCAATGGCTGCCTAAGGGCAGTGCCGTGGCCATAAGCGCCACCCGTTCCTCCGAAGAGTATCGCGGCTTCGGACTGAGCGTCAAGTAAGCGGTGAACGTGCGTCGGCCTTTCGCCATTGAGCCGACCACGCAAAAAATGGCTACCCAAGAGCGAAGTCTGTCTGCTGACGGCGCACAAGGGGAAATTCAAATAACAGACTGCACCCGGAGAAAGTTGTATCAAGAGGTTTTCGGACAGGGGTTCAATTCCCCTCGGGTCCACCAAAAGCGCCACTGAGGTGGCTAAGATAAGAGATAATAGATAAAAGAGAATAGATAATAGATATGGATGCGCACGGCGCTTTTGTACTTTTATCTTTTATCTCTTCTCTATTATCTTTTATCCAAAAATAAGCGGAGGAAAATATGGCTCAAAATAGCATTTTACTCGATAAATCCTTAAAATTCGCCGCACGTATAGTGAAGCTTCAAAGATATCTCGTAAAAGAAAAACATGAGGGCATAATATCCAAACAGATAATTCGTTCAGCAACCTCTATAGGTGCTAATGCTAACGAAGCTATATATGGGATAAGCAAAGCAGATTTTATAGCAAAGCTGCAAATATCGCTTAAAGAAACCGCAGAAACTGAATATTGGCTCAGGCTTTTGATATTATCAGAATATATTTCAGAAGAGATAGGCAATTCCCTTCTCAATGATTGCTTGGAAATAAAAAGAATACTTATATCCACCTTAAACACAGCAAAACATAACTAAAATGGGGCACGCGCAAGCGTGCCTTCTGCTTTTTTGGCTGACCCTCGTGTCGAACCCCCTCGCGCCTTTGGCGCGAATAGGGGTTCGCATTTTGCGAGCAAGGCGATGGGAGCTCGCTCACGTAAGCCGCGAGCAAAAATATTCGCCTTAGGCGAAACTCCCCTTTTGGCTACTTCTCGCTCGAACGGTGACCGAAGATTTTTGCGAGACGTTACCTTGGATAAAATCCCAAACGTCGAGCAAAAATCAAGAACGACTCCCCGAGGGGACACCCACATAAGCGACCAAAAAGTTGCTTGCGGCGAGTATTCTGACATAAGTATTTAAGCATTGTCAAAGTCTAAACTATCCCGAACAAAATCAAACGCTTTGTTTTTGCTAAATTCAATCACGTCATCTTCGCTTGTAAATGTATAATTCTTAGAAAATCCTGAGGCATCCGAAGTTGCTGAGCTTACAAAAACGCTTGTATAATGCATGATCTCTTTGGGCAGGTTATCATAGCATTTTGCATGGTATAATGCTTTTTTTAATGCCTCTATTGTTTCGGCTTGTTTTTGAAGCTTTGCATAAGACCTAGCGAGACACATATAGATTTTTTGAATTCTACAATGGAAAAACTGATAGTTTGCATCATATATCAAAGTGCTCCATAATGTTAAAGCCGCATTACACGCACGAATTTTTTCTTCTTCACTTTCATACTTTCCATAATATAGATTCATCGTGAGCAAATCCATATAGTTAAGCATATTAAGATGCTTGATTCCTTTTTGTTTGTCCTTGCTTTCCTCTGTGAAATATGCAAACTCAAGCAACTTTTCTCTACACGCAAACAAGCTGCCTGCCATCATTGCATATTTAACTGCTGCATCTTCATTGGCAATTGAAAGATCTTCATGGGAGTACAGATGAACCAAAATCTGCAAAGCAGAGTTTCTGGTATCGCTTTCGGTGCAATCTCTCAAAATACGCTCACATATTGCTATGCTTTCTTTTGCATTTCTCTCGATTTCCTCGAGTTCTTCTCCGATATATAACGTTGCCTCCAGAGAATATGCGAGTTTGATCAAACAGTTGAAATCTCCGGGGTATTTCTGGGTAACCTCTCGCCATAATGAAAGTGAGTTTTTTACTTCACCTTGATTTGCATATTCTCTGTCAAGCGAGTAGTATTTTTCCATTTCTCTTTCTTTATCTTTTGATGCGCGGTCAAACAATTCATCCAACGTAACATCAAAGAAATTCGCGAGTGCCAAAAGCGTGGAAACATCCGGAACAGTTTTTCCGCTTTCCCATTGAGATACGGCAGAAACGGAGACATTCAGATATTCAGCAAGTTGCTCCTGCGTCAGATCCCTCTGACGTCTGAATTCTTTGATTTTGATTCCAATATTCATATTTTCATACCTCACAAAATATATTCAAAAGCACTTTTGTAATTATATTATACCACGAATTGTATTTGTTTCAAGAGAGTGGTTCTAAAATAAATATTAAGAGCCGCTTAAAATATTTTATTGAGCAAACCGCCGAGAGTAACCTTTTGATCACTCTCGGCGGTATTTCTTAACTTATCTCTATTACAAAAACTGATTACGCGATCTCTATCTCAATCGCCGCGACGCTTGCCTTGGGAAGAACTACGGGCTGTGCGAGGTCAAGCTCGAGGCTTGTGGGGCTGACCGTCTCGGGCGCGTCGAAGGTGTTATGCGCGTGCATATCCTCGTGCGTAAGGAGCGTCATTCTCGCCTTCTTGCCAAGTGCTACGCCGACTCCCTCGAGCGAGAGCTCTGCGTCCTCGGTGCAGGAGAGGTTGCCGAGCGTTACGAGCAGCTTGCCGTCCTTGACCGATGCCGAAACGCTGATTGAGCTCGTAAGCTCTTCGTTATTCGTAACGACAGTCTCGATCGCCTCCGCGCCCTGATGTCCCTTGTACATATCGTACACGTGATAGGTGGGGGTGACGATGCAATTCTCGCCGCCCGCTAAGAAGAGCGCGTGCAGGTTGTTGCAAAGCTGTGCGACGTTCGCCATTCTGACCTTATCGCAGTGGTTGTTGAATATATTCAGCGTGAGCGCGGAAACGACCGCGTCGCGCATCGTGCTCTGCTGTTCGAAGAGGTTATAGCCCTTGCTGGGGCCCGATCCGTCGGGATGCCAGCATCCCCACTCGTCAACGATGAGCTTGAGGTTGTGAGCTCTGCCGTGAGCGCAGATAATGCTCCAATTGCGGAGAATTATCTCCTCCATTCTGTTTGCCTGAGACATCATCGCGTTCCACTCTTCATTTGTAAAAGTAAGCGGATCGCCCGCTCTGCCGCAGTAGTAGTGCATAGCAAAGCCGGTGGTCTTATCGTCGATGTTAGGCACTGTGCCGTGCGTCCAATCGTACTTCATTCCGTCCGAGCCGCAAGCATAAAGCTCAACGTCGCGCGAGACATTATGCATCAAAGTTGCGTATCTGCAGCACTCGTCTGCGTAAAACTCGGGGCGCATATGTCCGCCGCCGCCCCAATTCTCGTTGCCCACACCCCAGAAAGGAATGTCAAAAGGCTCGGGATGTCCGTTCTTTTCACGCTCAAGAGCAAGCGAGGTGCTTCCCTTGGGAGAGAGGCAGTAGTCCATCCAATTGCGTATATGCATAGGAGTCGTCGCCGTGATGTTAGCCGCAAAATAAGGCTTTGCGCCGACCATCTCGCAGAAATCCACGAATTCGTGCGTTCCGACCTCGTTGGGCTCGTATCTGCCGTCGTGGTAGTTCCACCAATTTATTCGCGTGGGACGATCCTCGCCGACGCCGTCTCTCCAATCGTAAGTCTCTGCAAAGCAGCCGCCCGGCCAGCGAAGCACGGGGGGATTGATAGCCTTGAATTTCTCGATGATATCCTTTCTGAAGCCGCGAACGTTGGGGATCTTCGAGTCTTTGCCGACCCAGAGTCCGTCATAAAAAACGCCGCCGATATGCTCTGAAAAGTGACCGTATATTTCGGGAGCGATAGTTCCCTTTTTCTTGGGGTAAACAAGATATAATTTCTTCATTTTTCTGCCTCCTTGAGCGGATTAGATTACAATAATATTTTACATCAAACGCTCATATAAGTCAAGAAGCTTTTTTCACAATTTGAGACAATAGTTATCATTCTCGTCAATTTCTTGCCTCTGCCGTCTTGCAAATCCATCGGTTCTGTGCTATAATACATTCAGAACGAAATACTTTTGGATAAAAGCTTTGAACGAGAAGTAAATTTTTAATTTTTGGAGGATGCTTTTATGAAACTCTTGAATGATTACTCTTGGGTGCGCGGAGTAAATCACCGCGTGTGCGAAGAAGAACAGCTCAGACGCGAGCTCGGATACGGCAAGCGCGTAAATCTCAACACGCTCCGCATCTGGCTCAGCCGCGGTCAGTACGAGCGCGACGGCGAGAAATATCTTGATCAGATATTGCAGTACGTACGCATCTCCTACGAGTGTGGCTATCAGGTAATGCCTATTCTCTTCAACGGAAACGGACTTGATCCCGCCACGCTGACCGAGGAATACTACGAGCGCAACGATGCGTATGCTCTTGCGATGATAAACACGCTCAAGGACGAGCCCGGACTGCTTATGTGGGACGTTATGAACGAGCCTGCCTGCAACCGCTGGATCTATGCCAAGGACGTTACACCCGAAGAGAAAAAGAGCCGCTACGATCTGCTCTGGAGCTTCGTTCGCCGCTACTGCGCGTTCGTAAAGGAGGCTGACCCCGTCAATGCGATCACCGTCGGTCACACGACCGCGTGGGAGATAGAGCCCACCGCCGAGTGCGTGGACGTTCTCTCTTTCCACGACTACAGCGGCACTCGCAAGAGACTGTATGAAAACTATTCGCTCGCCGACGAGCTGTCCAAAAAATATAACAAGCCCATTATGCAGACCGAGACCGGATGTCTCGCACGTTGCAATCCCTACGATATGGCACTTCAGGCATGCGAGGAATACAAGATGGGTTGGATCATCTTCAACCTTATCATCCAAGGACGCTGCGACACCGAGCACGGCGTTTTCTATCCCGACGGAACAGTCCGCGATCCTGCGACTATCTCGGCTATGATGGGATGCTACCGTTGTCGCGATCTCGACACTATCATCGTTCCTATCCCCAACCGAGAGGGTCAGGCTCAGCGTTGCGTTGACGATATCAAGAAGGCTCTCACCGAATATACGCAGGATGCTTTCGATTATCGTCCTTCGGATGCGGCACAGCTTCTGACCGCCTGCGAGCGCGCGGCAAACCTGCTTGAATGTTGCGATATGATCCCGATGGCTTGCCCGCCAACCGCAAGAATTGCCGCTTGGCGCAAGATGGAAAGACCTCCGCTCGCCGAGATCCGCCGACTCGCTTACGACCTTGCAAATCAGCTCAAGGAAGTCTGCGAGCTTCTGTAATATTTAAAATACTAAAAACAAAAAGGCTGACCTTGCGGTCAGCCTTTAATGCTATTTATAGAATTAGTTCTCTTTCTTCTTAAGAACGATAGCAGTGCCGAGAACAGCTACTACTACGGTCGCGCCGATAGCGATGCTGCCGCCGCATCCGCCGCCCTGTGCTGCGGGCTCTTCGGTGGGCTTGTCGTCACCTGCAGGAGCCTCGGTGGGCTTCTCGGTAGGCTTCTCGGTTGCGTTGGGATCGTCCTCCCAGATAGCAAATACGGTTACGTCTCCGCTAACGATGATCTTATCAACGATGGATACGTTGTCCTTGGAGGTAGACCAACCCTTGAAGATCTTACCTGCAGGAGCGGTGAAGGTGCACTCGGGAAGAGTGTATTCGCCGTTGGTCTCTACACTCGCAATCTCGCCGCTACCGCCGTTGGAGTTGAACTCTACAGTGTAGTCAGGATCGCCCCAAATTGCGTAGAAGGT
>JAGBIA010000026.1 GCA_017935225.1 Clostridia bacterium
ACGGCTCTCATCAGAGCTTGTACCAAAAAACGTCCTCGTGGCATTTTTACCTATACAGGACACAGATATGACGATGGACGTCAAGATTTGAAGAAATCTCTTTCTCAGCAATTTCTTGAAGCTGTTGAGGCAGTAAATAAAGCTGTGTTTGATAACGGCAAAATCAACCTTTCCAAACATGGTGATGCAATGGATCTAAAAGTGGAAAATGCGGATTTGGTGTATATCGACCCGCCGTATTACTCCCCTTTGTCTGATAATGAGTATGTCCGTAGATACCACTTTGTTGAGGGGCTTGCTCGTGATTGGAAAGGCGTAGAAATCCAGGAACATACTCAAACGAAGAAGTTTAAGTCTTATCCTACACCGTTTTCTACCCGAAAAGGCGCTGCAGATGCGTTTGATAAGTTGTTCAAGAAATTTGCGAATAGCATATTAGTCGTTTCTTATTCTTCCAATAGCCAGCCCACACAGGATGAAATGGTTGCGATTATGGCAAAGTATAAGGAACACGTAGAAGTTATTCCGATTGATTATAAATACTCTTTTGGAAATCAAAGTGAAGCAAAGACCCATCGGAACTCTGTGCAAGAGTATCTGTTTGTTGGGTATTGATTGGAGGTTGCGTTATGAGCGAACAAATTAAAATATGGCTGGTAGGCAATACTGGTCTCCGCAATCCCAATCGTATTCAAGAGGGATTTTCTGTATATGCCAATTCTCCTTTTGTCGGGAATTTAAGAGATGAAAACGAAGTCGCCTTCATGAACTTCTTGAATGAGAAAGGCATTATTCAAAACGAGGACGGCAAAGATGAATCTGGAAGCCACGCAAGAAAATGGCGACTCATGTTTGCAAGAAACGGATTCATTTATCCGCAAGTAAAGAAAAAGGATGGCACACAAGAAGATCTGGGTGCATTGGACGACATTACGCCCTTTGGTCGATCTTTCTTGAAAGCTGATACATATCCCGCCGTACAAGAGTGCTATCTTCGGGCAATGAGCGTAGAACAGTTTCCTATGCCCGACGGTAAACAGTATTTCTCCCCTTTGAGATGGCTGTTAGCAATTATGCTTGAATTGGAGAAAAGAACTGGTTCTTCTGAACTCAGCAGAATTGAATTTGCCCTTTGGGGACATACCACCAATCCGAGCTATGATCTAAACGAAGTTGTCGATAACATCCTCGATTTGAGAGAACGCAGAGTTGCAGCGCCGGCTAAACGTCCCTTTGACAAAAAGGAGATCGCAGAAAGAGGCAAAAATTACGATAAGAAAGCCGATAATTTCTTGGATTACAGCGATATGAATATGCGGTATCTCCGTATTTCCGGTGTTCTTCAGCGTAAAGGCAGAGGTCTTATCATCGTTCCTACCAAGCACGTATTGGCGGAAAAGCTTGCAAAAACAACGGCAAGTGCCGAACCCATTATTGAACAGTATAAATTGCTGTGCAATGGCGCACCGTTGCCGACAGATAATTTGGAAGTTGCAAAATCGTTGCTTGATGATCTGATCAAACAGATGAAAGAAAGGCATATCCTGTTTGATATTTCCGATTTGCCGTTGAATACGCCTGCCGAAATCAATATTGCAAGACAACGCCTTGAAAATATCCTTGCACAAACGGATGAAATTCAGTATGCCAACGATCAATGTAATCAGTGGGAGGAAATCCGTGATTACATGACGCTGTTGATTAAGGGTGGCGGCAAATTGGTTTACGACGAAGATAATGCCATAGAGGTTCCGAAAGACGAAACACCGGCTTATCTTGAGTGGACATTATGGCGTGCTGCATTGGCGATAGATCACATGGTCAACAAACCGTATGAAGTTCGTGGGTTCAAGCTGGATTCTGACTTCATGCCGGTATCGGCTGCAGGTGGCGGCAAGGGTGATTTGTACTGCGAATTTAGCGACTTCACCATCTTAACCGAGGTTACAATGTCCACATCTTCTCGCCAGGAGGCGATGGAGGGTGAGCCTGTCAGACGCCATGTATCCGATGCCGTTTTGAAGTACGACAAGCCGGTGTACGGTATGTTTATTGCTGTCCGCATTGATACCAATACTGCCGAAACTTTCAGACACGGTGTTTGGTACGCAAAAGGCGATGTGAAACAGCGGCTTGATATTGTTCCTCTTACCTTGGCGCAGTTCCAGAAATACTTCGTAGCAATGTTTGAGGCTAATAAGGCAGCTCCCGAAAAACTCAGAGATTTGATTCTCAAATGTGAATCCCGTAGGGATATACTGGAAGCTCCTGCTTGGAAACAGTATATTGACACAACTGTTTCCGAAAAAGTGTTAGAATTTGGTGATGGAACAAAAATCCGTAATCTGGCAAAAGAAGTTATTATTCCCCCTGGAGCTGTTGTTCGCCATGCAGTGTTTGGTGAAGGACAAGTTGTTGGTGTGATAGCAAATTTCCCAGAGAAAAATCAAACAGAAGTACAATTACCTTATCTTAGAGCTTTGCCCGATGAAGTAAGCTATTGTCCCGATGGAAAAACTCTGTTCCATGAACGTTTTGGAGAAGGAAAAATAGCCGCCTTCATGATCGTATTCCCGAATCACATTATGAATTTATGTTATCCTTCGGCTTTTGAAAAAGCTCCGATACTGATAGAGTAATTGTCATTTCCGTCAAGGAGGTGGTTGTTAAATGACAAAAATCTTTATTGACACAAACATCTTTTTGGATATGTACAGAGCAAACTTACCCAGTGACATATCAACGCTGTTGGGGTTCATATTCAAAAATAAAAAGCATTTTATTACTACAGAGCAGTCAATCAATGAATTCACTCGGAACAGATTGTCGATTTTAGAAGAAGCATTGGAATCATTCAAGAAAATCTCCACAGTAGATAAAGGTTCTTCAAGCTTTCTTCGGTCTTTATCAAATTTCAAAAAATATGATGATGCTTTGAGTAAATATCGCACACAACGTCAAGCCATTGTTGATGAAATTCAAGACAAGATTGACGATGTAGATAAGGATATGATCTACACAAAGTTTATGAAGTTGTGCCATCCAAATTTCGTTATTGGTACCACCAACGAAATAATTGATCTTGCAAGTCGCAGAAAACTATCTGGCAATCCCCCCACCAGTGATAAATACACTTGTGGAGACGAAATTATCTGGGAATCTTTGCTGTTCTATGCCATACAACAACAAGAAGATTTGATCATAGTTTCCAATGATAAAACCTTCATGAAAAATAGAGAGTTTTTAATAGCAGAGTATAAGAAGAAAGTTGGTAAGAATCTTGTGTTGTGCAATAACATTTCGGAGGCTTATCGGCTGGTTGGCGTAACTTTATCTAATGATGTTATCCGTGCAGAGGAAAGCTTTACTTGGACAGATATAATTGTTACAGCACTTACTAATCTTGGTGGCGAAGCAACATTAAGTGAAATTTACAACGAAGCTAATGACATTCTCTATTACAATGACTGCTATTCAAAACAGAAAAACAAAGCAAAGGATTCTACAATTAGAGGTGTATTACAACGCTTCAGTAGTGATTTCCCCAGCGCATATAACGGAAGTAAGGATTTGTTTCACCAAATATCCGATGGTGTGTGGGCTTTAAGATAAGAACTTTGTTTGATCTTATGCTGCATTATCACGCTTTGTATAGACGGCTACGATGAACTATTGTTTGAAAAACGAGGATCTCAGATGATACGAATAGTAAACTGTAATATAAGTAGATATCGCTCCATTCTATCTATGACAATGGATATATCAAGCGATCTTAATTTGGTTGCTCTTTGCGGGCAAAACAATGTTGGTAAAACTAATACCTTGCGAGCGATAAACCTGTTTTTTAATCCCGAGACATATACTTCGGAAATTGATATGCCTAAAATAAAACATGCCACCGGAGGACAATCTATTCACCCCAAGATAGAACTTACTTTTTGGGATGATAAAACTGATACTTATTATACCCTTTGTCGTGATATGAAGGCGTACTCAGAATCTTTACCGGACCTTACCCTTAGTGGTTCTTCCTTCAAACTTGATGGTAAAAAGAAAAAGGACAAACGTAATCTTACTCTCGAAGAAGTCAAGGCTGTTCTTGATCAGATTGAATTTGTTTATATAGAATCCATCAATACATTTATACCTGAGTTAATAGGAAAAATTACTGAAGGGATCATCAATGTTGAATACGACAAAGCACGTTTTTCTCAATCCAGAAAGGCATTGAAGGATGCATATGATACCTATGTTGATGGATTAAGCGCGATTCTCGGAACTTTTGCCAATGATATTTCAAATACTTTCAAATATTTCTGCAATAATTGGAAAGTAGAGTTTATTGTTCCAAAAAATTCAGAAACTTTCAGAGACTTGATATCTGAGGATGTTCGCTTATCTTTGGATGACAACGGTAGTATCGGTGTGCTGGATAAAGGTGCAGGATTGCAAAGGTTAGCTACTATACTGCTAAATTTTGAAATGCTTTCTCGCATAAATAGAAGAAAAAGTATCGTTGTTTGTATAGATGAACCAGAGGTCTATTTGCATGAAGGTCTTCAACGAAAATTAAAAGCACTTTTTGATGAAAAAAGCAGTAGTATGCAGTTGTTTTTCACAACTCATTCTAAAGTCTTTATAAATGAATACAGCATGCGTAATGTTTTCCTTTTGGATTCTAAGCATTATGAGCAATACTCAACTCGAAAAAAGAAAAATATCAATGTCACGGAAACTATTTTGGTTGATATAAATGATCAAAGTGGCTATGATAAAATTTGCTCACACTTGGGTATTGAAGCGGTAACATACGAGCTATTACATCGAAACAATCTTTTAGTTGAAGGAAACTGCGATAAAAAATATCTTACTGAACTATTTAGCTTTTTTGAACTTCCTTGCCCAAATATTGAATCGCTTAACGGCGCAGATAATGCTATAAAATTTCTTGAGTTCTATGATTCGTATTATCGTAATAACACGACTCAATACAAACCTAAGGTCAAGGTTGTGTTCGATAACGATTCCAAAGGTAGAGAGATTTATAGTAAGGTTCGAGCCAATACATACAATCATATTGATGTAACAGCGATGTTGCTCCAAAACCATACCAATAACGGGAATACCGAAACCGAGAAGAACAATACGAACAATGAGATTGAAGACTTTATGTATCCGGAAGTTATCGTCTATTTGATCAATGCTCTCTTGGAGAAAAAGAGTATGGTAAAGTTGAAAACCAAAGATGTATGCAAGAAAATACATACCAAATCGTTTGCCTCTAAAGGAATCCTTGGATTATGCGAATATGAAAAGAACACTTTGAATCCGGAAAATGGTGCAGAGTTATCATTTGTTTCATCTGGCAATCAGACTAATCGGATAAAAGAAGGCTTGGCTGGAATGTTTAATTTGAAAGCCAATAAAAAACTGTTGTTATTGCTTGCTGAATGTGACGCAAAGTATCCTTATGTAAAACAGTCACTTCAAGAATTGTGCAATTTCGAAAGTACCACCTAAATGGTGGTTTTGTGGCAACAGAATGGCAACAAAAAATCAGATAGCCCATACTATCTGAATAATGGAAATAATATAAATAATCCGAGCTAAATCCCATAAGCAAAACTGTTTAGGATTTTCTTACAGGGAGCGAGTGGGAATAAGCCAAAGGCTTATTCCCATTCGATCAACTATGATTGCCTATCGGCAAGTTATGAGTTATGATACGCTTCGCGTAGTTATGATGTGCCGTCGTCACGGTTTGAAGTAACAAGGCAATCATATCATAACGCTTGTGAAACAAGCTCATAACGTTTGGCAACGCCAAACTTATAACTGTAAACTTATAAATTAAAGAGGTTTATATGGCAGACAGTGTATTACGAACAAAATCCAAAGAATTTGCCAAAGACATAGTTTTTCTTTGCCGAAGTATGAAGAAAAACAATGTTGAGAGTGCATTGATGAATCAGTTAATGCGCAGTGGCACATCCGTTGGAGCAAACGTTCACGAGGCACAGTATGCTCAAGGAACAAAGGACTTTATATCAAAGTTTGAAATTGCTCTTAAGGAATGTAATGAGAGTGAATATTGGCTTGAGCTTTTATATGAAACAAACAGCATTTCCCGAGCAGAATTTGATGATTTTCAAAAAAGATGTATCGAACTTCGCCGTATGCTCGTTTCATCGGTTACTACATTAAAAAGTAAATAAGTTTTTAAGTGGCTTGGAAAAATGTTTCCAAGCCACTTTTTTTAATAAATTTGTCAAATATAATTGACAATATGAATTTTATGTGATATAATATGCGTGTCAAATATAATTGACAAGGAGGGGCTATGAACGACAAAATGAAGCAAGCCCGATTGGAGAAGAACTTATCTCAAACCGAGCTTGCAAAGAAGATTGGAGTTTCACGACAGACGATCAATATGATCGAAAACGGGGTGTATAATCCCACGATAGAATCGTGCATTCGCATATGCAAAGAGTTGGGTGTTACACTCAATGATTTATTTTGGAGGGAATGAATATGTTTTTTGATGAACGAATTGAAAGTCAAAGCGGCAGGATATTCAGAAAGGGTATTTTGTTTGCGACAATACTTACTGTGATATTTAGCATTTGCAAGGCTTTGAATTATCAAAAATTTGTTTTCTGGGATATCTTTTCTTTTATGGCAGAAGCGACCGTCATTCTTTCGGGTGTGATAATTTTGCTCTACGGTGAATTTTTCCGTGAGCACGCCGAGGTAAAGGACGAAAGATATTACTCGGAAAAATATGCCTACTATAACAAATCCGCAAAAACCTTTCTCTTTTGTAGCATAGCGGGCTTTGCGGGGTCAATACTTGTTGAATTTACCCATTCAAGTTTGTTCCCCTCGAACTTTCTTTTGCTGTATCTTGAGCTGATAGGATTTGTTTTTATCTCCTATGAGTTCAAAAAGAATGGTATCAACTTCAATTATTCTGTTATCGACAAGGACAATAGAGAGTACTATGCTTATGTTTTCAAAGGCATTGGAAAAATGGCATCTATCATTGTTGGTATCTATACGCTTCCCGCAATCTATGCACTATTTAACGGCGGATGGTCGATGTTCTTTGCGATTCTTTTGATTTGTCTTGAGTGTATTGTTTCTCTCGGTGTCATCTATCTGATCATCTCTTGGATCGAAAAGGTATCAAGAAACGAGGAGGAGCAAAACGGGAAAATATACAAATGTCTGCTCATATCTTTTTCATTCGTTCTCGGTCTAAGCATTTTGAAGGCGTTTTCTCAGATCTATTATTTTGCTTTCTCAACGGGGGATATACGGCATGACATTCCTCTCGGTCAGATTGTCGCCTTCTTCTCTTATGCTAACAAATATTTTGATTACTATATCAGCGCATTTCTCGGGTTGTCCATCTCTACCGCGCTCTTTCATATTGAAGGTAAACCGAGAAAGGTGATTGCGTGGATGATCGGTTATATTTATACTCACATCATATACGGCTTCTTGAACGACGCTATCTTCCCATTTATTTCAAATCTTGACTCAAAGATCGGCGCTGAGGCGATGGTGCTTATGAGAAATTATGCTTACGCCAAAAACATTATTTCATATGCGATCGAGGTTTGCTTTGGTATTTTAATGTTGGTTCTTTTGTATGCTCTTATGAAGCAATACGGATATAAAGTTTGGGTGCTTATATTTGGTATAATAATCGTTGCGTTCCAGATCGTGAGCTTTGCCTTGCGCATTGATAACAGTATAGCCACCTACACTTCTATAGTGATAAACGACGTTTTGCAAATGCTGTTGCTTTCCGGAGCGATGATCACGTTGAAAGGACATCAAAAAGAGAAATACGCAATAGAATAACTGTCAATAACGGTGCTGCTTGATTGATTTTTGTGAATATACAGATAGCTCCTTGCATTTATTTCTCTTTTATGCTATAATGAATTCAGCTAAGAGCCGAGCCACAATTCAAAGCTTCACAAAATGATCAGGAGGTACGTATTATGAAGAATATCTTTATACTTATTTTAGCCATGTCCTGTCTTTTCGGTGTGTTTGGATGTGCTGATAATTCATCCGACCTGCCCGAAGTACCCTCGCAAGAGGCGACCGAGCCCTTCGATGATTCCGAATTGCGCGCAAAATATCCCAATTACTACGTTAAATATGACAAAGTTATGGGTGTCGAGGTCTACATTTGGGAGATTGCCGACGGCGAGTACCGTTGCGGTGCTATGCATGCAACTAATCGTTACAAAGAACCCGACGAAATTACTCCGATAACAAAAAACGGAGCAACCATTGAGGAAATGAAGATAATTCTTTCTTCTTGCGGTTTCTCTCGTGAAGAGATACACTTAAATTTTCTTAAAAAGTATGGAATGGATATGTATGAAGTGGATAACAAGGTTAGCTCCGAAGCACTTCAAGGAATATTTTGGGGAAATTAAGTTAATAAACTCGCCTCGCTCCTTTGAGATATTGATATCTCAAAGGAGCGTTTTTTTGCAAATCTATTGCATTTTTGCGCTAATTCTTGTATAATAAAGCTGTAATAAACTTGTAGGGCAAAGCTACATTACAGAAGAGGAGAGCCGATATGAAAAAAATACTGCTTGGTGCCAATTATTATCCTGAGGATTGGGATGAGAATCTGATCGACTTTGATATTGAAAATATGAAAAAGTGCCACTTCAACGTGGTGCGTATTGCGGAATTCGCGTGGAAGAAGATGGAGCCGTCTGAGAACGAGTATTCTTTCGATTGGCTTCACAAGGTAGTTGACAAGATGCACGAGGCGGGAATTGGTGTGATATTGGGAACACCTACGGCAACTCCGCCCTCATGGCTCTACAAAAAGCACCCCGATATTGCTATGCTTTCGCCCACGGGCGTGCGCACGAGCCACGGCGGCAGACGGCACTGCTGTTCCTCAAATCCGATATACAGAGAATATTCGCGCAAGATCGTGGAGAGAATGGCAGAGGAATTCGGCAGCGATCCCGGAGTTATCGGTTGGCAGATCGACAACGAGATCTACCACTGGGAGCCCGGCTGCTGTTGCTCCTACTGTATGGACAATTTCCACGCGTGGCTGAGGGAGAAGTACGGCAGCGTTGAGGCGATAAATTCCGCGTGGAATTTAAATCTTTTCAGCCAAGCCTACGACGAGATCGAGGATATCCCCGCGCCCTTTAACGCGTGGCACAATCCCCACATCAAGCTGGAGTGGAACCTTTCGCAGAGCAACAACCACAAGAGCTTCGTTCATATGCAGGCGGAGATAATCAAGGCGCATTCCGCTGCTCCCGTCGGCACCGACACGATGCCTGTCAACGGATTTGACTACCGCGAGCTGAACGCTCCGCTCGACGTGGCACAGTTCAACCACTACGACACCGATCTTACTCGCCCTGCGATGTGGATGGACTATATGCGAAACTTTTCCAAGATCCCGTTCTGGAACACCGAGACGCAAGCCTGCTGGAACGGCTCGACCTCTCCCGGTCACTCGCTTATGGGTGAGGGATTCGTCTATATGAACACCTGGCTGCCCGTGATGCTTGGTGGCGGCGGAAATCTTTATTGGCTTTGGCGCACACATTGGGCAGGTCACGAGCTGATGCACGGCGCAGTGATGGACACCTCGGGCAGATTTACCTACGCTAACGGCGAGATCGTCAAGGCGGCTCGCGAGTTTGAGCAGCTTGAGGACATTCTGTGCGCAACTAAGGTCAAGAGCGATACTGCGCTGATGTTCAGCTCGCTCAATTGGAACATCCACAAGAGCCAGCAGATAAGCAACGCTATCCCTGACGATACGGGATTTGTAAATGAATTCTATCAGAAGCTTTTGGGCGCGGGAATCCATCCTGCTGTGATAGATGGACGCGAGCCGCTTGACGACTACAAGCTTCTTATCACGCCCTCTGCGTATTCTCTTGAAGAGGGCAACCTCAAGGAGCGCATCACACGCTTCGTGGAGAACGGCGGTGTCTGGGTGGTAGGACCGCTCTCGGACATCCGCACCTCGATAGGCACGAAATATAAAAACTCGCCCTACGGCTTCCTCGAGGAGCTGACGGGCGCGCAGCTTTCCTATATCATCCCCCACGACGACGGCAGTATCACGCTTGCCAACGAGCAGGGAGAAGAGCTCAAGGGAAGAGGAATTTTCGAGCTGTTTGACGACGGCGATTTTGAGCCTCTCCTGAGTGTTGCCGACGGACACAGCGCGCTTGTGGGTAAGCACGCGTCATTCGTCAAAAAGGTAGGGCAGGGATACGTCATTTTCCTCGGCACGCTTCCCGAGGACAGAGAGCTTGGACGGATCTTCTCCAAGGCATCCGAGCTCGCTTGCGCTGAGATCTACAAAGTGAGCGACGGCGCGATGATCACCAAGCGCGAGGGCGATGGCAGAACGCTTTATATCGCGGCGGCGCTGAAGGGCAAGGCTTGCGAGTGGCGGACCGATGGAAGTTGGCGCAACCTTGTGAGCGGAGAGCTTGTGAGCGGCAGTATCTCGCTCGCGCCCTACGAGATTGCGGTGCTTGAGCGCGCAGATGCGGAAAGGATAGAGTAGTATGATCGATTTTTCGAACGTAGAAAAATATAAAGAAAACAACCGAATTGAAGCGAAAAAGGCTCTCGGCGGGCTACCTCATAGCATTTGGGAAACCTATTCTGCGTTCGCCAATACGCTCGGCGGTATCATTTTGCTCGGTGTTGAGGAACACGCAGACAAGTCCTTGCATCCCGTTGACTTGCCGGATCCCGAAAAGCTGATAAAAGATTTTTGGGATATTGTCAACAACGCTAACAAGGTAAGTGTAAATATTCTTTCTGACAAGGATGTGACTGTTGAGAATATAGATGGCAAGCACATCGTGGCTATCCGTGTGCCTCGTGCGCAGCGCAGCGATAAGCCCGTATATATCGACGGCAATCCGCTTTCGGGAAGCTACCGCCGCAACGGTGAGGGCGACTACAAATGTACGAAAGAAGAAGTTGGGGCGATGATGCGCGATGCCGCAATTAAGACGCAGGATATGCTCGTGCTTGAAAATATGGAGCTTGATGTATTCGATTACGACAGCGTGAAGCGTTACCGTATCCGTATGAAGACCTATCGTCCCGGACACGTTTGGGAGGAGCTTGAAGATGTTGATTTCCTTTACAAGCTTGGCGCGGTTGGAAGATCAAGCGACGGAAAGATGCATCCTACCGCCGCGGGACTTCTGATGTTTGGTTACGAATACGAGATAGTGAAAGAATTTCCTGCATATTTTCTTGATTACCAAGAGCAGTTTGACCCCAACACTCGTTGGACAGACCGTATCGTATCCTCGTCGGGCGATTGGAGTGGAAACGTTTACGATTTCTATTTCCGCGTTTACAACAAGATCACGCTGGATATTAAAGTTCCGTTCAAACTCGAGGGCGGTGACCGCATTGACGATACACCCGTCCACAAGGCACTTAGAGAAGCACTTGCAAACTGCTTGATAAATGCCGATTATTACGGCAGACAAGGTCTTGTCATAATCAAGAAAAAAGACGTTATCACGCTTTCAAACCCCGGTGGTTTCCGTATCGATGTTGAAGCCGCAAAGAGTGGTGGCGTTTCCGATCCTCGTAATAGCACGCTTATCAAGATGTTCAACCTCATCGACGTAGGTGAGCGCGCAGGTAGCGGTATTCCTAACATTTTCAGCGTTTGGAAAAAGCAAGGTTGGTCTGCACCTGTTATCAACGAGAGCTTTGAACCCGACAGAATTACTTTATCGCTACTCATTGGCGAAAGTAGCGATAAAAAAGTAGCGATAAAAAGTAGCGATAAAACAACTAAAACCAAATCTCAAATTCAAAAACAGGCTGTTGTTACCTATTTAACCGAGAAGATTACTGCTAAAACTAAAGAAATTGCTGAATTACTCGGTGTTAAGGATGCAAGAGCACGCCGTTTGCTTGCCGAAATGGTTGCAGACGGTATAGTTGTCACCGAAGGTGAGAACAAGAACAGAGTCTACAAGCTGAAATCTTAACACTCATCTCTTTGAAAGGAGAAATTTATGGATTTTACAGTAAAATCTCTGCGAGACGGAGCAGAGGTAAGTATAGAAAATATATCTGACGAGGGTGGGATAAGATACGTTAAGGTGACTGTGAGATACGCAGAGCCGACTATCCCCGAGCCACTCAAGATAGGCATAGATCCGCCGAGCATTGATATGTACTCGGTGTGGAGCCCGAGCGTGAGATACGACAGATATCTCGGCGCGAGCTGGCGACGGAGAGTGACCGAGTCGCGTCTTGCGTCCTGGATGCCCTTCCATATGCTCGTTTCGGCTGACGGCAAAAACAGATTTGCGCTGGCTGTCTCGGATGCAAAGACTCCCATCTCGATCGCGACAGGTATGCACGAGCACAGCGCGTGTCTCGGTTGCGACGTGACATTCTTTACCGTAAAGGTCGCGCCCCTTTGTGAGTATTCCGCTATTTTGCGCATAGATACTCGCGATATTCCTTATTACGACGCTATATACGATGCAGTCGAGTGGTGGGAGAACAAGTGCGGTTACACCCCTGCATACGTTCCCGAGCACGCAAAGCTCCCGATGAACTCGCTTTGGTACAGCTATCATCAAGATCTCCACGCTGATAAGATCGTCGCAGAGTGCGAGCTCTCAAAGACGCTCGGAATGGACACCGTCATCGTCGACGACGGCTGGCAGACTCACGACTTGGGCAGGGGATACGTCACCTGCGGAGATTGGGAGATGACAGAGACAAAGTTCCCCGATATGAAGGACTTCGTTGACCGCGTGCACGCGATCGGAATGAAGGTAATGCTTTGGTATTCTGTACCATTTATTGGTATTGAGGCAAAGAACTACGAAAGATTTTCGAGCATGCTGATCGAGGAAGCGACCGCAGACAAGAAGGTCTGTGTTTTCGACCCGAGATACAAGGAAGTCCGCGACTATCTCATAAATATCTATGCAAACGCGGTCAGAGAGTGGGGACTCGACGGAGTCAAGCTTGATTTCATCGATTCCTTTGTGCTCAAGGGCAGAGCGCTTGAGGACGACGACCGCCGAGATATTCAGTCGCTTGAGGATGCGATCGACAGACTTATGATCGACGTGCACGATGCCCTTGTAGCAATAAACCCCGAGATAATGATAGAATTCCGTCAGTCCTACGTAGGACCTGCGATAAGAAAATACGGAAATATGCTTCGCGTCGGCGATTGCCCGAACGATTCCTTACGCAACCGCCACAATATCATCGATCTGCGCTTCACCTCAGGCAAGAGCGCGGTGCATTCGGATATGGTGATGTGGCACAAGGAGGACACCGTCGAGAGCGCGGCGCTTCAGCTTGTGAGCATTATCTACGGTGTGCCGCAGATCTCGGTGCGTATCGCAAAGCTGCCCGAAGATCACAAAAAGATGCTAGCGCATTACCTCTCTTTCTGGAGAGAGCACCGTGACGTGCTTCTTGACGGCAAGCTGAGAGCTGAGAACCCCGAGAGCTCCTACAGCATCGCGTGCGCTGAGAAAGACGGCAGAGCGATCTACACGTCCTACACTGACACGCTCATCGAGTGCGGCACTTATAGCGAGATAATCGCGGTTAACTCTTCACGAGCAAAGTCTCTGCTCATAAAGGATGCGGTCGGCAAGAGCTACAGAGTGCTTAACTGCATGGGCGAGGAGCTTGAGACGGGTACGGTCGGCGGAGCTATCGAGCAGATCGCCGTTCCGCTCGCGGGAATGATATTCATAAAATAAACAAAGGAGAGAGACAAATGAAATTCGACATAATCGGTGCCTCTGCAGGCGCGAATATTTCTATAAACAAAATATCCGAGAAGGGCGGAATAGAAACCTATGAGCTGAGGGCAGTATACGCTGAAGAGCAGATCCCCGAGCAGTTCAAGCTCGCCTTCCGTATTCCCGACGTTGAGATCTACTCGGTATGGAGTCCTGCCGTTAGATTTGACAGACACCTCGGACCGAATTGGCGCAAGCGCACCACACCCTCGCGCCTTGCGTCCTGGATGCCTCTCCACGCGCTCGTCTCGGCTGACGGAAAGAACAGAATGACGGTCGCGCTCAGCGATGCGAAGACTCCTACGTCGCTCCGCTCAGGTGTATGCGAGGAGGATGCGAATGTCGAGTGGGAGATCAACTTCTTTACCGAAAAGGTGGCTCCACTCAAGGAATACAGCACGCTTATCCGCATCGACACGAGAGATATCGCCTACTACGACAGCATCTACGATGTAGTTTCCTGGTGGGAGAATGACTGCGGCTATACGCCCGCTTACGTTCCCGAGAACGCAAAGCTCCCGATGAACTCGCTCTGGTATAGCTACCATCAGCAGCTTGACGTTGAGGATATCGTCGCTGAGTGCGCACTCTCAAAGGCATTCGGCATGGATACCGTCATCATCGACGACGGATGGCAGACAGACGACAACAGCCGTGGCTATCAGTTCTGCGGCGACTGGGAGGTCACACCTGCAAAGATCCCCGATATGAAGCAGTTTATAGATCGAATTCACGCTACGGGAATGAAGGTAATGCTCTGGTACTCGGTGCCCTTCGTAGGCAAGTCGACCAAGGCTTACGCGCGTTTTTCGGATATGCTTCTCGACGAGACGGGAAACAACAAGACCTTCTGGGCATTTGACCCGAGATATAAAGAGGTGCGCGAGTATCTTATCGGAGTTTACTCGGATGCACTTAAGAATTGGGGACTCGACGGTCTCAAGCTCGACTTTATCGACTCGTTCGCACTCAAGGGCAAGTCGCTTGAGTACGATGCGCGCCGCGATTATCAGTCGCTTGAGGATGCGATCGACAGACTTATGACCGACGTTACCAACGCGCTCAGAGCGATCGATCCCGAGGTACTTATCGAGTTCAGACAGTCTTACGTAGGACCTGCGATCAGAAAGTACGGAAATATGCTCCGCGTTGCCGACTGCCCGAACGACGCTATCTGCAACAGACAGGATATAGTAAACCTCAGACTTACCTCGGGCAAGACCGCGGTGCATTCGGATATGCTTATGTGGCACAAAGAGGACTCGGTCGAGAGCGCGGCGCTTCAGTTTGCCGAGGTCCTTTACAGCGTGCCTCAGGTCTCGGTCAAGCTTGCAACGCTTCCCGAGGATCACAAGAAGATGCTGAAGTTTTACCTCTCGTTCTGGAGAGAGAACCGCGACGTGCTGATGGAGGGCAAGATACTTGCCGCAAATCCCGAGAGCGCATGCAGTATCGTTTGCGCAGAGAAGGACGGCAAGTCGGTCTTTACTTGCTACACAGATACCGTCGTGGATTGCAGAGCGTACAGCGAGATAGTTGCAGTCAACTGCTCGCGCTCGAAGACTCTTATTCTCAAAGGCGCGGAGGGTAAGTTCTATAAGGTGGTCAACTGTATGGGCGAGACTCTCGCTACGGGCAAGCTCGACACGGCACTTTGCGAGGTGGGCGTACCGCTTTCTGCTATGGTTTTCGTAAAATGAATGACATAGAGGCAGAAGTTATGAAAAGAGGAATCGTATTATTATTGTTTCTGTTGCTTGTAGTATCATTGAGTGCGTGCAATTTTAACGACCTTTATGACGGTGAGGACGCAGAAGCTCCAACGGCTGACCTGCCCGAAAAGGAGTCCGTCACCGCAATTCCTCCCGAAAGCAGTGAGACCGAGAAATATCCGTCTGAGAACAGACTTATAAGCGCGTATAAGGAGGCAAATCCCAAGTTTACCGACGTAAGCGTTAAGTATTATTACGGAATTTACAACGATAACGTAGTTGCGATGATGGACTACGGCGGAAACTATTTTGGAGAGATATGGTCCGAGAAGATAGGCGAGACAAATATCGAATATCGCGATTCGAACAGAATATTGGTGCTTATCGAGAACAACACCTTCCTCACGCTGACCGAAGCGTACGGTCAAGGACTTCTTAGTGATGCCGATATCGCAGATATTGCTGCGAAGCATAAAGGATTTTTGAAATAACATAAAAAAGCTCGTCCGGAACTCCGGACGAGCTTTTTGTTATGATATAAGCATATCGTATTTTGCTCCGGCGAGCTTATTTTCGGGTAGCTTTTCCCAATGCGCGTTGCCGATGAATTCTTTGATCGCGCTAAGGTTTTCCTCGGTGTCGGTAATTCCCGAGATGAGCGGCGTTCTTATCGTGAACGGCTTGCCCGACGAGCGCAGATAAAGGAAATTTTCCTTGATGAGAGTATTGTCGCATCCCGTGTGACGCCTGTGCGCCTCGGCATCAAAGATCTTGATGTCCATATAGATATGATCGAGTCTGTTGACCGCATTCTTGAATATATGCATCGGCGCATATCCCGAGGTCTCGATCGCGACGTTAATGCCGTCGAGCAGGTCGATCACCTCAGCGATGAATTCCCACTGCATAAGCGGCTCTCCGCCCGAGAAGGTGACACCGCCGCCGCACGCATCGAAAATGCGCTTATATTTGTTGAGCTTTGCCGCGAGAGAGGCGGAGGTGTATCGCTCTCCCGCGACCGTCAGACAGTCGTAGGGGCAGACGTGCAGACACCTGCCGAATGGCTTGCAGTCCTCGTGCTCGCAACCCTTCTGGCACTCGCCGCACCCGACGCACCGTGCGCGCTTGTAGAGCAACTCGGGCTGAGCATTCAGCCCCTCGGGGTTGTGACACCAGGAGCAGCGCATCGGGCATCCCTTCATAAAGACCGTCACGCGCACGCCGTCGCCGTCGTGGACTGTAAGCTCCTCGATATTAAAAACTATTCCTTCATTCATAACTGTCACATACTGTAGATCTGTCGCTGCATAACGTGATCCTGATAGCACTTGTCAAGCGCGGTGAAATACGCGCTCCAACCCCAGATACGCACGACGAGTCGCTCGTAATCCTCAGGATGCTCCTGCGCGCGCTTGAGTGTGGCAAGATCGACCGAGTTGAGCTGGATCTGATGACCGCCCATAGCGATATAGCTCTTGATAAACTTCGAGAATTTCTCAATGCTGTCCTCGGCACTCCAGATACCCGAGGCAAACTCGAGCGTTACGGGACCGCCGTTGATGGTGCGGTGAAGCTCGGGCTTCGTCAGCGAGGAGATGACCGAGAGAGGACCGCCCGTCTTTGCAAAAAGGCTGACAGAGAAGTTCGCGCCAAGCGACTCGCCGCGACGTCTGCCGTCGGGCGACGCGCCGAGATCTTCAACGTGGCGCAGATAGAACATCGCAGAGCCCGTGCCTGCGCGGTAGATTCCGCCAAGGCAGTTGCGCCTGCCCTCAAGCGAGTCGGCAAAGAAGGAGAGAAGCATACACAGATATTTGTCGGCATAGTCGTCGTTCTGTCCGACCTTTGCCGTCTCGTATCTCAGCTTGTGCAAAAGTTCGGGAGATTCTGCAAAGTCCGAGTCGACTGCCGCGATGAGCTCGTCGACAGAGAGCGACTTTTCCTCAAAAACGTATTTCTCAATAGCCGCCAGCGAATCAGCCGCGGTGCACGCGCCCGTGCCGTGAATGCCGAAATTGTTGTATTTGTAGCTACCGTCCGCATTTTCGTCCATACAGATGCGCAGGAAGGGGGAGGGAATGAACCAAAGTCCGTCGGTGCCCTTGCAGATAAGCTCGATCTCCTTGTTTATCTGCGCGCGGATGGCAGAATTGAAGTCCTCCATCGTCTCACACGCGTGCAGATCCTCGTGGAGCGCGCGATCGACGATCTTCGCAAACGAGAGCGCGTCGATGTTTGCCGTGTCCATTCCGACACCTGGAACTATCAGCTCCCAGCACGCCGCCATACCGTAGTTTGCGGCATCTGCGGGCTCGTAGCCGAGCTCGATCAACGCTGGGATCGCCACGTCGTCGTTGGTGTACTGCGGAAATCCGAGTCCTTTCTTCGTCAGCTCCGTGCCGAGCATATAGACCTCGAGCGGCGTGTCCTTGCTGACTCTCAGATTGATCTTCGGGTCGATGACCATAAGTCTGCCGCTCGCCTCAAGGCAGAGGCGAGAAAGCTCGTTGAATACCTCGCGTCCGTTCTCGTCCTTGCCGCCAAGCACGAGGCTCTGACCGTTGTCACCCTGCTGAACGCCGGGGTAGAGGTCGCTGTCGCGGTTGAATGAGAGGAAGAACTCCTCGGCCAGCATCGCCGCCTCGTCGAGCGTGAGCTTTCCGCTGTCAAGATCAGCCTTGAAATAGGGATACATATATTTGTCAAATCTGCCCACCGTCACGTGATAATTGCCCTCGAGCCAGAGCGCAAAGTGTATCACGCGGAAGAGTTGAAGAGCCTCGAGGAAAGAGGTCGCGCCGTAGCGCGAGACACGTTCGAGAGTCGTTGCGACCTCGTCGTTGCCGACTTTTTTTGCTTCGATGATATATCTGTCGCAAAGCGAGATAAGCGCGTCAATCGAGCGCGCGCCATAGCCGTCGGTGCTGTCGCGGAAATAGAGCAGACCGTGCCTCAGAAGCTTTTCATAGTCGGGAGTCACGTTTGAGTGAAAACCGAGCTCGTGCAGACGCTTTTTTGACTTGAGAGCGGCGAATTCTTCCTCGGTATAGATGTGCGGGATATCGCAAAGCGTGCGCAGAAATGCTATGCGCTCGTCGGGGAGCACCACGGGAGTCTCGTGTGCACAGAGATATTCAAACCTGCGTGTCATACGCTCCTCTGCCGAGAGCCCCTCTGCCGCGTAGATCGCAGGCAAATCGTCTTCGACCTTGCGGCGCAGAGCGCGGTGCTGCTTTGTGAGTATATATTCTTTTAATTTGTCGTAATTTTTCATGTTCTACCTCATAAAAGTGTTTACAAGATAAATATATCATTTAAGAGGCGTTTTGTCAAGAGGAAGATCGTTTGTTTTGTTGGGTGTTGACTTTTATTTTATAATGTGATAATATATAGGTGGAGAAATCAACCCCAAAAGCAGAAAGAGAGGTAGAAAAATGAAAAAACTTATTATTGTCTTAATATCTTTAATTCTTTTGACTTCTTTGCTTTCTTGTGATCTTATTTCTTGCGATTTGGGTAGCGTTTTTGATCAGATAATAGCAGATCATCCGAGTTCCAACGAGCTTTTCATCCACGGAGACAGAGGCGAAAGCGAGTATGTGGGTATTTATCTTACTCTTGAAGGCGCGGAGTATATTGACGGCGCGTGGAGAATTGAGGTAAGATGGCACAATGAGACCGATTATGAGGTTACCTACGGCGCAGCGTACACGATAGAGTACTATGACGGAGAAGAATGGAAGAATATAACTATAGCAGATGTCGAATTTATTGAGATCGCATATTTACTCAGACCGCACTCTGAGTCAGGCGAGACCTACACGACTAAATATTTCGACGTAAGCCGTGAGGGCAAATACCGTCTGCGCACAGAATTCAATATTTCCGACGAGAGCTATACCGGTTCGCGCGTGATAACGCTTGAATTCAGACTTTCTGAGCAACCCAACGTTACCGAGGCGCCGATCGTGAATATGATAGAAACAGATAAATTACCGCCAATCGATAATGAGACAGAGTCGGACAAATATTCAAGTGAGAGCGGTCAAGAAGTGAATGCTTCTAAAAGCGTTGAAGAAATTCTTATGAATGCGTGGAAGCAAGATCCTCGTTTACCGCAGGTTAAAGTTCAATATTATTACGGAGAGTACGGGGATAACTGTTTAGTTGCTATTATGGGTTCGGGGCTGATGAAAAAGTATTACGGTAGAGATCGGGTCGAGAGCGTCGGTGGCATTGAATTCCAATATTATGACTATAACAGTATCGTAGTTTTTAAAAACGGTGTGTTCTACACGCTTAACGATGCGTTAAATGAAGCGTTGTTGGATACAGAGGATCTTAAGGATATCGCGAGCCAGCATAAAAAATTTTTGAAGACAGTATATTATTAAATTTTTTGCTTGGCAGAACATGATCTTGAATATCACAGTTTTCATAGCACAAAGAGGTTCTAAAGAAGTAAGAAAGACGCCCAAAAATTAACGCAGATATATTGCACTTTCGTCTTGATTTTTTCTTTGATTTATGTTATAATATAGACGATAAAAATATTAGGAGGTATAGAGATGAAAAAGGTCATTTGCAAGGTTGAATACGATACCGAAACTGCGACAGTTGTTGAAAAGCGCACCTTTGGTGAGTTTGGCGATCCTTGCGGCTATGAAGAAACTCTTTACGTTACCGCTGACGGTAAGTTCTTCCTCTATGTAAACGGCGGTGCCGAGTCGGTACACCCCGAGGAGAACATAAAGAGAATGTCTGCCGTTAAAGCTGACGAGTGGAAAGCACAGGCTTAAGTTACTTACAAAAACCGCTACGAAAGTGGCGGTTTTTTGCTTTGTATTGACAGAAATAATAAATTATGCTATAATTATTTTGTAGGAGCGTAACCAAATCGAAGTTTTGGCGACATTATAAGTAGAGATCAATTTTCTTGAAAGGAGAAAATATTATGAAAAAACTATTCGTATTATCACTTTGTATGCTTATGATCGCGATGCTGTTTGCAGGCTGTGTCTCAAAATTTGATGAGGATATGGAAATAAAACGCTATCCTTTAGGCGCGGATGAGCCGATTGAAATCTCCGAGGGCGAGAAACAGGAGATATTGGATATACTAAACAGCGGTATATGGAAAAACGAGGTTTGGGACTGTATACATAACCGCGCGCTTGAGATCGACGGGAGAACTATCAAGTTTTCGGTAGACTGCGGACATTTTGAGGACAACGGCAAGACACTGACCGTTAAGGGTGAATGGCTGGATGCGGCAAAGCGCATATTCGGTGAGGATTTCGGCGCCGATACGATGCCCGCTACCGAGCCGCAGAATGAAAAATATAACGCTTCAATGGACATAAAACGCTATATTGAAGGTGAAGATGAACCGAGCATGATCCCTTTCTCTGAAAAAAGAAAGATTGCAGAAATACTCAACAGCGGTATCTGGGAGGACGGAGTATACGATTGCGTACACGCGAATGCGTTAAATATTGACGGACAGATTATAAAATTTTCAGCATCGTGCGGACATTTCGAGACTGACGGAAAGACCTTAACGGTCGAGGGAGAGTGGCTTGACGCAGCAATACATGAGTTTGGAGAGTTTTTTGGAATTCCCAATACAGGATTTTGTGAAAACGCTGAAGAATTCGCGCTTTTTGTCGAGGACGCGATTGCCGAAAAGTTTGGTGTCAGCAACTTTAAACTTGCTAAGATAAAGATATCTGTCGAAGATTCTCCTGAACACAGCAGTAATATTACGTTTATATCCGAAACTGCGGGAGATAATGGCGAGAAATGGTCGAAGAGCATACCAATATCTTACGGTACGTTTTTAAGACTCTATTCTGATCAAAATCCGTATGTGTTATTTGATGCAGAGAGCGGAATTTGGTCAGAGGATGTGGGTGTAGTATGCTTGATAATAGATCGCTACGAAGAAAAATAAACTAAATCACAGAGAGGAGAAGAAGGAATGAGAAAAATCTATTTTGCAATGATATTTGCGGCGTTGTTGCTTATGCTATTTGCGGTTTCTTGCGATTTTAATGTTTTTCAGCCGCTCGAAGAGATCGAAGTTCCTTCCGCTCCGATACCGCAGAGAGCTACCAACAGCGCAGGAATTGACGTGGTGGAGGATGCAGAGCTCTTGAACATTATTGAGCATTTGGAGTATGAGGAAGGAATGCTTGAAAAAGTGACGCATACCTTTGAGATAGACGGAAAAAACGTATCTTATAACGCCGAGGAAGGAATGCTTCAGATAGATGAGCGCGTGGCTCGGCTGTCGCAGGCATATTTTACGAAGGTTAACGGAAGACTGTTTAACCACGGGATCATTCCCGAGAGCTATCTGAAGTTTTCTCATGTTCAGACCGATATTCCTCAAAACTTTCCGTCAGCTTCCGAACGGGTATCCGTCTCACCCATTGAGGACATAATTGAAGAAGTATACGGATGGAGAAATTTCAAGCTTAAAAGCATATATTTGGACATCACACCGGGAATTCTTCCTGATGAGGATGTTGCAAAAGGTCTTACAAATTGGAAATTGGTTGTAACGGGAGAGTATATAACCGGTAACAATGACGTTCTCGCAAGCCCCAGATTCTCCATTTATATTATCGAGGAAGAATTTTTGGACATATACGGATCGTCGTACGAAGAAACTGTATACATAGAGTCGATGGGCGGTATGGGAAAGCCTGCCGTTGATGCAGTTGTCTCCGCGTTTGAAAGAAAACGAGAGCAGCTTAAGCCCTGACGGTACGGAAAGACATAAATAAACTAAATCAAGGAGAAATAAATTATGGAACTCAAGGATGCACTTACGAAACTATCCGCGCTTCAGGCAAAGATGAGCGCGTACGGACACGCGATGTCGCTGATATATTACGACGGAGCGACCACCGCACCAAAGGGAACTGCGCAGAACCGCGGACAGACGCTCTCTGTGCTCAGCGAGGAGACCTATAAGCTCTCCACGGGAGATGAGACGGTCGAGCTGCTCGAATATCTCGACTCGCACAAGGACGAGCTTGACGAGAAGAACGCGCGCATAGTTTTCCTTATGCTGAAGGATATCCGCGAGATGCAGAAGATCCCGATGGACGAATACATAGCCTATCAGCAGCTTATGGTCGAGGCTGACGACGTGTGGCACAGAGCAAAGGAGACAAGCGATTTCGAGCTTTTCTGCCCTCTGCTTGAGCAGATATTCGACTACGAGAAGAAATTTGCCGCCTACTGCGCACCCGAGATGCATCCGTACAACTACTGTCTGAATAAATACGAGGACGGATTGACTATGGATAAGTGCGACGAGTTCTTCTCTACGCTCAAAAGCCGCCTTGTGCCGCTGATCAAGAAGATCGGCGAGCGCGAACAGCTTTCAGACGAGAGCATCAAGGGCGACTTTGACGAGAGGGATCAGGAGAAGTTCTCGCTCGAGCTTATGCGCACGATGGGAATAGACCTCGACCACTGCGGACTCGGAACTACCGAGCATCCGTTCACCACAAGCCTCGGCTCTCACCACGACGTGAGAATTACCACGAATTACTCGCGCACCGACCTTTCGTCCTCGATGTTCAGCGTTATCCACG
The DNA here is from genome assembly GCA_017935225.1 of Clostridia bacterium. Classification (GTDB taxonomy): domain Bacteria; phylum Bacillota; class Clostridia; order Oscillospirales; family CAG-272; genus HGM12713. Next base: position 23,173 of record JAGBIA010000026.1, read on the forward strand.
AGGGCGGTCACGCGCTTTATGATCTGAATTCTGCCGACGATCTTGCGTACACCGTGCTTGACGGCGGTGTTTCGATGGGCATTCACGAAAGCCAGAGCCGTTTTTATGAAAATCTTCTCGGTCGCAGCCGCGCGTTTGTCGAGTATATCTTCCCGAAGATGTGCGAGTGCTTCCCCGAGCAGATGGAGGGTTATTGCGCAGAGGACGTCTACCGCGCTATAAACCGCGTAACTCCGTCGCTCATACGCACTGAGGCAGATGAGGTCACGTATTGCTTGCACGTTATGGTGCGCTACGAGCTTGAAAAGAGAATTATGTCGGGCGAGCTTGAGGTCAAGGATCTGCCGCGCGAGTGGAACAGACTTTACTTTGAGTATCTCGGCGTAGAGGTTCCGAACGATCGCGAGGGCGTGCTTCAGGATTCGCACTGGTCGGGCGGCGGCATAGGCTATTTCCCATCCTACGCGCTCGGAAGTGCTTACGGCGCGCATCTTCTTCGCAGGATGAAGGAGACTGTCGACGTTGACGCGTGCTTGCGCGAGGGCAATTTTGCTCCCATCAACGAGTGGAACAGAGAGCACATATGGAAGTTTGGCTCACTCTACAAGCCTGCCGATCTGCTCCGCTCGGCACTCGGCGAGGAGTTTGACCCCTCGGCATATACCGACTATCTTGAAGAGAAATACGGCGAGCTTTACGGAATTTGATTCTTAACAAAATACCGCACCGAGAGATCTCGGTGCGGTATTCTTTATTCACACCTTGTCGGCAGGGCGACTGCGTTTATCAGCTCGTCAAAGCGTTTCTCGTCGTCGAAATAGAGCATCGCGCCCTCGATGTGAAGCACGCGCAGGGATGCGTAATTATACTCCGAGAGCGGACGGTCAAGCACGTCGTCGGTATGTGCGCAGACAAGCACGTCGTCCTCGCGGAAATCGCTGATGATAAGCGTGTGGTAGAATTCTCCGTCCGAGTTCGCAAGCTGTATCACGTCGCCGACGTCGATCCGCCGCGCGACCTTGGCATCTGTCGCGTACGGGCCGTATCCGCGGTTGACACGCGCAAAATCGGGTGCGGCAGTCAGAAATCTGTACAGCTCGTCAACTCCGCTCCACGCGGGCGCGCGATCGGTTGGCGAGATATAGTACCAGCCGAAAGTCTCGGTGTAGTTCATAACTCCGCAGCCTGCAAGTATGCACTGCGAGACGAAGCTCGTGCAGTTGCCGCCCTGCCCTGTGAAATCTATGAAAAGCGGATTGCGCGAGAGCGCCCAACGGCGAGCGTACTCAACTGCGCGGCGGCGGTCGTAGGGAATAGGTAAGAGCATATTTTCCTCCAAAATAAAGATATTCCTTACAATATATGCGCGCCGCCCGTCCGCTTAAAACAAAAATATTTTTCCATGCGAGAAAATCACCTAAAAAACTTGACAAGCGGTGCTCTCGTATGGTATAATAAACGTGTCGAGGTGCTGACGGAAATGTGAATTGACACAGTGCGCCAAGACGAAGAGGCAGAGTTGCCGTTACAGCTCTCTTCGACTATAGCCGACCGTCTGGGCAGCTCCGAAATATCGGGGGTGCTTTGTTTTTTTATCAGAGCAACCGTATCGGAGACAACAATTACAGAAAGGTTAGGGAACTATGATGAAATTTGATGCGTGGAAAGATTTTGTGGCGGGAGATTGGTGTGAGCACATCAACGTCCGCGACTTTATCAACAAAAACTATACGCCGTACACCGAGGACGCAAGCTTCCTTCGCGGTGCTACCGAGCGTACCAAAGCGCTGAACGAAAGATTGCGCGAGTTGCAGAAGCTTGAGCGCGAGAGAGGCGGAGTCCTCTCGATCGACACAAGCACGGTGTCCTCGCTCTGCAACTATGCGGCAGGATACATTGACAAGGAAAACGAGATAATCGTCGGACTTCAGACCGACGAGCCGCTCAAGAGAGGTGTCAACCCCTTTGGCGGTATCCGTATGGCGCGCAACGCGTGTGAGTCCTACGGATATAAGCTCTCGGACAAGATAGAGGAATATTTCACCTACAGAACTACTCATAACGACGGAGTTTTCCGCGTTTACACCGACGAGATGAAGGCGGCAAGACATTGCGGTCTGCTCACGGGACTTCCCGATGCGTACGGCAGAGGAAGAATTATAGGAGACTACCGCCGCATCGCGCTTTACGGCATCGATGCTCTTATCGAGCAGAAGGCGGCAGACAAAAGAGAAGTCGGCGAGCGAGTAATGAACGCAGAGAACATAAAGCTGCTTGAGGAGCTCTACAGCCAGATCGACTTCCTCAAGAAGCTCAAGAAAATGGCAGAGCTTTACGGCGTTGACATCAGTATGCCCGCTACCAACGCGCGCGAGGCGGTTCAGTGGACCTACTTCGGCTATCTCGCGGCAAATAAGGAGCAGAACGGCGCGGCTATGTCGTTCGGTCGCTGCTCGACCTTCTTTGATATCTACTTTGAGCGCGATATGAAGGCAGGACTTCTTGACGAGGTTGGCGCGCAGGAGATCATCGACGATCTCGTTATCAAGCTCCGCGCGGCAAGACACCTTCGTCCGCCCGAATACAACGAGCTCTTCGGCGGCGACCCGATGTGGATCACCGAGAGCGTTGGCGGTATGGGCGAGAACCATCGCACGCTCGTAACCAAGACCTCGTTCAGAATTCTCAACACGCTCTACACTCTCGGAGAAGCGCCCGAGCCCAACCTCACGGTGCTCTGGAGCGTTCATCTGCCCGAGGGATTCAAGCGCTTCTGCGCAAAGCTTTCGATCGACACCGACTCGATACAGTACGAAAACGACGATCTTATGCGTATCTCCTACGGAGACGACTACGCGATCGCCTGCTGTGTCTCGGCTATGAAGGTCGGCAAGCAGATGCAGTTCTTCGGCGCGAGAACCAACCTCGCAAAGCTGCTCCTTCTCTCGCTCAACGGCGGTGTGGACAATATGTTCGGCACGCGTCTTGGACCGCAGGAGAGCGTTATGGACGACGAGGTGCTTGATTACGCCAAGGTAAAGGCGCGCTTTGACCGCTATCTGACCTGGCTTTGCAGACTCTACGTAAACACTATGAACTGCATACACTATATGCACGATAAATACGCGTACGAAAAGACGCAGATGGCTCTTCACGATACCGAAGTACACAGACTTATGGCATTCGGAGTTGCGGGACTGTCGGTAATTGCCGATTCGCTCTCAGCTATCAAGTACGCAAAGGTAAGACCTATTCGCAACGAGGAGGGAATTATCGTCGACTTTGAGACCGAGGGAGACTTCCCGAAGTTCGGCAACGATGACGACAGAGTTGACGAGATCGCGCAGGATCTTTTGCGCGACGTTATCGGCGAGCTTAAGAAGACACCCACCTACCGCGACGCCGAGCATACGCTCTCGGTGCTGACCATCACCTCGAACGTGGTCTACGGCAAGAAGACGGGATCTACACCCGACGGCAGACGCGCAGGCGAGCCCTTTGCTCCCGGTGCTAACCCGATGCACAACAGAGAGGAGAACGGCGCGCTCGCGTCTCTCAATTCTGTTTCCAAGCTTCCGTATATCTACGCGCGCGACGGTATCTCCAATACCTTCTCGATCGTTCCCGACGCACTCGGCAAGAGCGAGGACGAGAGAGTGGGCAATCTCGTTGGCATACTTGACGGATATTTTGCCAACAACGCACATCACCTCAACGTAAACGTAATGAACCGCGAGCTTCTGATGAAGGCGTACGAGGATCCTGAGGCATATCCCAACCTCACTATCAGAGTTTCGGGCTACGCGGTCAACTTCTGCAAGCTCTCGCGCGAGCAGCAGAAGGAGGTCATTATGCGTACCTTCCATACGCAGATGTAAGGTATGAGGGGACGGATACATTCCTTTCAGAGTCTGGGCACGGTAGACGGACCGGGACTTCGTGCGGTGGTCTTTATGCAGGGATGTCCGCTCAGATGCGCCTGCTGTCATAATCCTGATACGTGGGATATGGGCGGTGGAAAAGAAATGAGCGCGCAAGAGCTTTTTGATAAGATCTATCGCCTGCGCTCATATTTTGGCAAGGAGGGCGGAGTTACCGCATCTGGCGGCGAGCCCTTGATGCAGACAGAATTCCTGATAGAGCTTTTCACGCTTTGCAAAAAGGCAAGTATTGGCACCGCGCTCGACACGAGCGGATGCGTGTATAACGAAAAGGTCGAGGAGCTTCTCGGACTGACCGATATCGTTCTTCTTGACTACAAGTACACGAACGACGCGGACTACGAAGAGCACGTGGGAATGAGCAAGGCGCGTGTGGACGAGTTCCTCGAGCACTTGCAGAGACTTGGCAAGCGAGTCTGGATAAGAAACGTGGTCATTCCCGGACTTAACGACAGCGAGGAGTCGGTGGATATGATCTACGCGCTCAGAGAGAAATATAATTGCATTGAAAAAACAGAGCTTCTCCCCTTCAGGAAGCTCTGTTTGGAAAAATATCATTCGCTGGGTGTGGATTTTCCGCTTGAGAACACACCTGAAGCGAGTGAGGAGCTGATAACACGGCTCAAAAAGGACAGATAAGCTACGAAAGGAGAGAGTATGAGGCTTTTGCATACGGGAGACCTGCATCTTGACAGTGCCTTCTGCGCCTACGGACAGCGCGGCGCGGAGCAACAGAGAGAAGCTGGGCGAGACACGCTCAGACGCATTTTTGAGTGCGCCGAGAGTGAGAGATGCGATATGATACTTATTGCGGGCGACCTGTTTGACGGTCGATTTGTAAGCCCCGCGACCGAAGAGCTCTTTTGTGAGCTTGTAGAAAATGCCAATATTCCCGTTGTTCTCTCTCCCGGAAATCACGATTGGTACACAGAGGGCGGAATATACTCGCGACTCGCGGCAAAGCTCTCGGACAAGCTCATTCTCTTTTCCTCAAGCGAGCTACAGATGTTCGAGCTTGACGCGCTTCGCGTGCGTGTGTTCGGATATGCCTTTGGCTCGGCGGTACTCTCTCATAGTCCGCTGTCGGATGCGAATATCCCCGAGGACAACGGTTATCTCAAGATATTCTGCGGACACGCAGATCTTTCCTCCCCCGTCTCGCGCTACGCGCCCGTGACACTTGGCGAGATCGAGCGATGCGGCTTTGACTATGCCGCGCTTGGTCATATTCACAACAGAGGCGAGCAGGAGGATAGCAGAGGTCGCGTGCGCTACTGCGGATTTTGCGAGGGCAGAAGCTTTGACGAGCTCGGCGAGGGCGGCGTGTGGATAGTTGAGCTTGACGGCGGAGAGTGCCGCGCAGAACGGAGAATTCTCGCTCAGAAGTCCTTCTATATCTGCGAGACCGACGTCAGCTCTTGCGCCGACACGAACGCTATTGTCGATGTTGTTCGCGCAGAAGCGGCGCGATATTCGGACGTCGTGGGCGCGCATCTGCGGATATATCTCTGTGGACGTGCGAGCGAGGGCGCGGTCTCGTACGTGCTCTCACGCGCGGATGCAATTGCAAAAAGCGCGGGAATAGCATATCTTGAACTTGTTGACGAGACCCTGCCGCTGCTCGACGGCGATTATCTCGAGCGCGACACGACTCTGCGCGGAGAGCTCTACAGAACTCTTCTGCCGAAACTCACGAGCGAGAACGCAGACGAGAGACGGCTTGCAAGCCGCGCGCTCCGCATCGGACTTGCCGCCATCGACGGCAGAAGCGTGTTCGGCGCGGACGAGAGAGACGGAGGCGAGATATGAGGATAACCCAGCTTAATATTTCGCAATTCGGTTGCTTTGAAAACAAAAAGATCGAGCTTGACGGCGGACTCAACCTGATATACGGTGAGAACGAGTCGGGCAAGAGCACGATACTTTCATTTATAAAATTTATGCTCTACGGGCTCACGCGCCGCTCGGCGACGAATTTTGAGCGCGAAAGAGCGATAAGCTGGAGCGGACACAGAGCGGCAGGCAGTATGACGCTTGAGTGCGGCTCGAAGCTTTACAGAATTGAACGCAGCTTTAGTGAAAGCGGACGTAGCGGCAGCGAGAAGCTTGCCATTCTTTGCCTTGACGACGGAAGCACGGTCACGACCGAGCTTCAGCCGGGTGAATATTTCCTCGGCGTGCCGCGCGAGGTATTCGAGGGTAGCGCGTGTGTCGGACAGATGCGCTCGGCGGATATCAACGGCGAGAAGCTTGCTTCAAGCATTGAAAATATGCTTTCTGCCGCCGACGAGTCGGTCGATACTGCAAAGATACTCAAAACGCTTGATTCGGTCCGTGTGACCTACCGCCACAAATCCAAGAGCGGCGGCAGTCTTTACGAGGAAGAGCAGAGGATAAATCAGCTCAGACTCCGCGCCGAGAAGGCAAAGGAGGACTCGCTCGCGCTTGACGGATGGGAGCAGAAGCTTGAGCGCGCAAAGAGTGAGTATGAGACGGTAAAGAAGGACTATGAGCACAAGGATGCGCTGCTCTCCGAGCTTAACAAGGTCAGCGTCCTCAAACGCTTCGGAGCTCTTGAAAAAACACGCGAGAAGAGAGCCGAGCTTGATACTAAACTCGCTGACTGCGAGGATAGATTGACCTTTGAGGATTTCAAAGTCGACAGAGCGCACACCGCAGAGATAAAGCTCTCGGCGAAGGCATATGACGAAGCAGAGAAATTTCTTTCGCGGAAGTATGCCCAGCTTGAAGATAAAATGGCGCGTCGTTGTGATGAAGAGCTTGTAGAAATCGGAAGAAAGGTCGAATTTGTGGGCGGTGCGGCTTTCGTAATAAGAGATGTCGATGCCGCAAAGCAGAGATTTAAGAAAAAGAAGACCGCGGCGACTGTATGGGCGGTACTGACCGCCGTTTTCGGTGTGGGAGCTGTAGGATATGCCGCATTTTTGGCGATGTTCGGTGCTACACTTTCCTCAATGCTGCCATTCTATCTGCTTGCTCCTATATCACTTTGCTTTGTCGTCGCGACGGTAATGTCTGTCGTAGCGGCTTTGGGAAAGAAGAGGGCAAAGCGTGTATTTATCAATACCGCGGACGAGTACGGCGCAACGCCCGAAACGATCGAGCAAAAACTGCGCGACGCTGTGGCTGAGCTGGTCAGGTTCCGCGAAATAACCGAAGAAAACAATAGGTATGCCGACGCGCTTGAATACGCCGAGCGCGATCTTGCCGACAAGAAAGATGCACTTGCGGCTCTGTTGCGCAAGACTGCGAAGGACGCGACTCCCGATGTCGAGAGCGCGGCGCGTGAGTACAGAAGGCTCGAGGAGCTTATAGGCGAGCGCGAGACTATGCTCAGTGAGAGAGACGCGCTTGAGCGAATGATATCTGCCGAGGAGCAGGCACTCTCGCACTACGACGAGCAAGACTTGCGCGAGCAGATAAGCGTGAATATAGAAGAGGTCACGCCAAAGGCTATTTCCGAGGCGGAGCGCATGCGCGGCTTCCTTGCAGAGAAGCTGAGAATTCTTTCAAACAAGATCTCGGGAATTGAGAACACCGTGATATCTCTTCGCGCGACGGCTGAAGATCCCTTGCCGATCTCGGACGAGCTTTGCGAGCTGCAGGCGCGCCACGAGAAGAATTCGCGCTTTTACGATGCGCTCACGCTTGCAATAGAGTCGATAGAGTCGGCTTCGAGCTCGATGAGAGGAAACGTCACCCCCGCGATCAGCCGTCAGGCGAGCGAGCTTCTCGCAAGGCTCTCGGGCGGTCGCTACGATACGCTCAGGACCACAGGAACGCTTGGCGTCTCGCTTGATAAGGACGGATATTCGATAAAATCCGAGTTGCTGAGCGCAGGCACGCGTGACGTGGCTTACCTCTCGCTCAGACTCGCACTCTTTATGAGAATTTACGAGGGTGAGCTTCCGCCACTTGTGCTCGACGAGTCGCTCTGCCAGCTTGACGAGAAGCGCGCGGAGCGAACGATAACTCTGCTCGGCTCTCTTGCGGGCGAGGGAATACAGACGATTCTGTTCACCTCTCACAAGCGCGAGGGCGAGATGTGCGAGCGCGTTGGGGCAGAGCATAGGATGATAGCCCTTTCATAATGGTGATTTTCCACAATTATGTGTCCGAAATTTTGTGCAGTTTACCTTTGGAAATTTTTCAAAAAATATGGTAAAATATATACAGGACACTTTGACGATCATAACAAGGAGGATACATGTTTAAAGTAGGAGCACACGTCAGTTACCGAGCAGAAGGAGTTTGCGTTATCAAGGATATTCGCAACGAGAGCTTTGGCGCGCTTGGAAAGAGCGAAGAATATTACATTCTCTCACCTTTGAAGGATATGAATTCAATACTGTACGTGCCGGTAAATAATGAGGTGCTTACCTCAAAGATGCACCCTCTGCTTTCTGCTGACGAGATATGCGCGCTTGCAGATGAGCTCAGAGAAGAGAAGCTCGAGTGGATCATCGACAGCCGCGCGAGAAATGCCGCTTTGCGCGAGATACTTGCCACGGGCAACCGTCGCGAGCTTATCGTGCTTGTCAACACCATCATCGATCGCATCGAGCGTTCGGCAGAGATCGGCAGAAAGATAACCGCGGGCGACGAGAACACGCTCAAGAGAGCTAAGAGAATGTTGCTTGACGAGTTTGCCGCAACAACAGATCTTAAGAGCGACGAGGAGCTTATGGGCGTTCTTCGCGGCGAGCATAGATGCGCGCCGAAGGCGATCGTGACGGTTTGATAGAAATTGATATCGAAAAAAGGCTGTTTTTACAGCCTTTTTTGCATTATTATGATTAAAAAGTTAAAAACCCCTTTATTTTTTTGCCGAGATGTGATACAATGTATATAATATATTGTTTGTAGATATTTAAGGAGATCATTATGTCTAATTTGAGAAAAGATATGGACCCCAAATTTATGTGGGATTTTTCACATATTTTCGCAACTCGTGAGGATTGGGAAAAGGCTTACGCTGAAGCAGAGGAGGCGATTGCTGCCATTGGTAGCGTTGCGGGTACTCTTTGTGAGTCAGCAGAATCGCTCGCCGCAGGACTTGGCGCGATATACAGCGCGGCACAGAAGACTGAGCTCGTATATCTCTACGCATCTCTGCACAAAAACGGCGATAACGGAGATCCCGAGTATCAGCAGATGGAGGGAAGAGCGATAAATCTTTTTGTCGCGCTCAGCACAAATATCTCATTTATGGAGCCTGAGATCCTTGCCGCTGACGAGTCTCTCATTCTTTCCTATCTTGAGGATGACAAGCTTAAGAGCTACCGCCAGATTATCCACGAGATCCTCCGCGCAAGAGAGCATATGCTTTCTGCAGAGCAGGAGAAAATGCTCGCTATGCTCTCGGATGTTGCGAGCAATTGCCAAAACGCATTCGAAATGCTCGAGAGCGTTGATATGACCTTCCCGTCCATTATCGACGAGGAGGGCAAGGAAGTCACTCTCACGCACGGTAACTTTGGCGTTTACAGAGAGAGCGGCGACGCAAGAGTCCGCCGTGAGTCCTTTGAGAAATATTTTGGCGAGTTCAACAAATATATCAACACCTTTGCGGCTATGTACGCAGGCTCGGTAAAGACCGACGCGTATTTCTCGAGAGTAAGAGGCTACAAGGATCCCTGCGAGGCGGCACTCTTCTCGGGCAACGTTCCTGTCTCGGTATACGACAGCCTTTGTGATGCGGTGCACGACGGACTTCCCACGATGAAGAAGTACCTCGAGCTTCGCAAGAAGGCACTCGGACTCGAGGAGCTTCATATGTACGATCTCTACTGTCCTATCGTTGACAGTGTTGATATGAAGGTCGAGTTTGATGCGGCTAAGGAGCTTGTAAAGAAGGCTACTCTGCCTCTCGGTGAGAAGTATCAGGAGCTTCTTGATAAGGCATACAGCGAGAATTGGATAGACGTTTACGAGAACAAGGGCAAGACCACGGGCGCGTTCTCCTGCGGAGTTTTCGGTGTTCACCCCTACGTTCTTCTCAACTACACCGATACGCTCGACGATGCCTACACCCTCGCGCACGAGCTCGGTCACGCGATGCATTCCTATTTCTCTGACAGCACTCAGGATTACCCCAACCATGACTATAAGATAATGGTCGCAGAGGTCGCTTCCACTGTCAACGAGGTGCTTCTTACCAAGTACCTGCTCAGCGTTGAGACCGACAAGAAGCGCCGCGCGTATATCCTCAATCACTTCCTTGAGGGCTTCCGAACCACCATCTTCCGCCAGACTCTCTTTGCAGAGTTCGAGCGCCGCGCACACGATATGTATATGGCAGGTCAGCCGCTTACCGCGCAGGCTCTCAACGCGCTCTACCGCGAGCTCAACGAGCTTTACTACAACGGCGCGGTGGTTGACGAGCTCCAGGACATCGAGTGGGCAAGAATTCCTCACTTCTACAACGCATTCTACGTATATCAGTACGCAACCGGCTTCAGCTCCGCCGTTGCAATTGCAAGCCGCATCGTAGAGACGGGCGACGCATCGGCTTACCTTGAATTCCTCAAGACAGGCGGCTCGGATTATCCGCTCGAGGAGCTCAAGATCGCAGGAGTTGACCTCACCAAGCCCGACACCGTAAAGAACGCGATGAAGGTGTTTGCAGACTCTCTTGCTGAGTTCGAGCAGTTGCTTTCTGAGATTTGATATAACTTTACTATATTCTCAAATTTCGGCAGGGATATTGTTTTCTCTGCCGAATTGTGTTATAATGAAGTCGGTTGAAGTTTTTTGGGGGATGTGCCAAGCTTTCCTGAGGCACTCGGCTAAGCTTTATAATAAAAATTCGAGTTTTCGGTGCCGATGAGGCGTCCGAAAACTCTACCTGAACCATAGCTCACATAAAAATTCAGTTTATGCCAAACTACTGTTGCATTCAAAATAACTTCCCATTCAAGTTCTTTTGGTTCTTTTCTCGAAAGAAAAGAACAATAATACACAACTTAAACTAACTATCAAACTCACTAAAGGAGAATTTATGTATACAAGAACGGATATAATAGCTCAGCTCGAGCAGATGGGCGTGCCGCGTGATAAGCCCGTGCTCGTTCACAGCTCGCTACGCGCGGTCGGCGAGGTAGAGGGCAGGGCAGACGGACTTATCGATGCGTTGAAGGCTCATATCTGCGCTGAGGGGGGGCTTTTGTGCATCCCCACGCACACATGGGCAAATATGGGCAAGGAGGGAGAGATAACGCTCGATATGCTGGGAAAGACCTGCATAGGAACGCTCCCGAATATTGCCGCAGGGCGAGAGGACGCTTGCCGCTCGGATCACCCTACGCATTCTATGGCGGTCTTTGGAGAGGGCGCTGAGGAATTTGTGTCGGGAGAGGAGAGAATGACCACCCCCGCGCATCCCGACGGCTGCTACGGCAAAATATACGCCCGTGGCGGATACATATTGCTTGTAGGAGTTGGGCATAATAGAAATACCTACCTCCATAGCGTTGAGGAGATGCTCGACGTTCCCAATCGCCTTGGCGAGCTTCGCGAGGTCAGTATAAGATACCGCGACGGCAGTATATCGCATAGACTCTCGCGCGGACATCACGCAGAGGGGATCGGCGACGTATCTGCGCGTTTTCCCAACTACGAAGAGGCTTTTAGATATCACGGATGCATCCGCGACGGATTTATCGGTAGCGCAAAAACTCAGCTCTGCTCTGCGGTGGGAATGAAGAGAGTACTTGAGACGATATATAAGCGCAGTGGCGGCATCGAGCTGCTGATGGAATACACACCCATTCCGCGCGAATACTACGAGGGGGAGCTTTATGATGAGTAAAAATAAGACTCGCCTTGGCGCGAGATTTTGGTTCGCGCTCGTGCTGTTTGGACTTGTAGGTCAGATAGCGTGGGTGGTTGAGAATATGTATCTCAACGTCTTTATCTATAAGATGTTCGGCGCGTCGGCATCCGACATCGCGGCTATGGTAGCCGCGAGTGCGATCGCGGCTACGCTGACGACCGTGCTTGTGGGCGCACTTGCCGACAAGATCGGAAAGAGAAAGATATTTATCTGCCTTGGCTATATTCTCTGGGGCATCTCGATCCTTGGTTTTGCGCTCTTGCGTGTCGATTGGATAAGCGCGCTGTTTCCCGCAGTCGCCTCGGCTTCGGCTCTTGCGGTGACGCTCGTGATCGTTCTTGACTGCGTTATGACCTTTTTTGGCTCGAGTGCCAACGATGCCGCCTATAACGCGTGGCTGACCGACTCGACCGACGAGAGCAACAGAGGCGCTGCAGAGGGAATAAATTCGATGATGCCGCTTGTGGCAATACTCGCGGTATTTGGCGGATTTATGGCGTTCAATCTCGATCTGCCGCAGTCCTGGACAGCGATATTCTGCATCATCGGTATCGCGGTCACACTTATCGGTGTTCTCGGATTTTTTATCATCGAAGAGCCGCGTGTAGAGAAGAGCAAGAGCGGATATTTTGCGAACGTGATCTACGGATTTCGTCCGTCGAGCGTCAAGAAGCACGGTAAGTTGTATTTTTACCTTGTTTGCTTCGTGCTTTTCAATACTTCAATTCAGATATTTATGCCGTATCTGATAATCTATTACGAAAAGTCGCTCGGTATGACCGACTACGTTTTCGTAATGGCTCCCGCGATCCTGCTTGCCTCGGTGGTAACTGCACTTTGGGGCAAGGTCTACGATAAGCGCGGATTTGGATTTTCCTCGGCTCTCGCGCTTGCGTGGCTCTCTGTTGGATACGTGATCCTCTTCTTCGTCCGCGCTACCGCACCCGTGTTCGTCGGCTCGCTCTTTATGATGTGCGGCTATCTTTCTGGAATGGCGGTGTTCGGCGCGAAGATCCGCGAGCTCACACCCGAGGGCAAATCGGGAATGCTTCAGGGCGTCAGAATCTGCGCTCAGGTGCTTCTGCCAGGCGTGATCGGACCTGCGATCGGCAAGGCGGTGCTCGCAAACGCTGAGGTTATAGTCAACAACGACGGTACGACGAGCTTTATTCCGAACGCGAACATCTTTCTTGCATCTCTCGTTCCGATAGCCTTGCTTGCGATAATTCTGCTCGTATCCCGTGCGATATCGGGTGGAAAGAAGCCGAAAACGGTAGATCTCCCCACAGATCTTGACGGCGGTAGCTGGGACGAGTACCCGAGACCGCAGATGAAGCGCGAGTCTTATATCTCGCTTTGCGGCGAGTGGGAGCTTGCGGTAAGATACGACTCTGAGAGCACTGAGACTCTTGGAAACATCAACGTACCTTTCGCTCCCGAAAGCACGCTGTCGGGCATCAAAAGACCTCTTGGGGTTGCCGAGAGATATATCTACAAAAAGAAATTCAGTCTGCCGAGCGGCTTTATGAAGGATCGTTTGCTCGTTCATTTCGGAGCAGTCGACCAGATAGCCTACGTTTATCTCAACGGTAGCTTTGTTGGCGAGCACGTGGGCGGATATCTGCCCTTTGCGTTTGATCTCACATCGCTTCTTTGTGAGGGAGAGAACGAGCTTGTCGTCGAGGTCGAGGATACGCTTGACCGCGAGCTTGCCTACGGCAAACAGACCTACAAGCGAGGCGGAATGTGGTACACCGCGATCAGCGGAATATGGCAGAGCGTGTGGCTTGAGAGCCTTTGCAAGAGCGCAATCGAAACTCTCAGAATTACACCCGACCTCGAGGGCGTGACGATAGAAACGATGGGCGGCGCGGCAGAGAAGCATATCTCGCTGAGGACTCCAGATGGCATCCGTGAGATAGATTACGAGGGCGACCGCGTGAGAATCGATATCGCGAACGCGCACCTTTGGACACCCGAGGATCCATACCTTTACGAATTTACACTCACGTCGGGCGAGGATAAGATAGACTCTTATTTCGGACTCCGCACCGTCAGCATCGAGAATCGCGGAGAGCATTCCTATATTACTCTTAACGGCAAGCCCTATTTCTTCCACGGACTGCTCGATCAGGGCTATTACAGCGACGGAATATACACCCCCAAGACTCCCGAGGGATATAAATTCGACATTCTCAAAATGAAGGAGCTTGGATTTAACACGCTCCGCAAGCATATCAAGATCGAGCCCGAGCTCTTTTACTACTATTGCGACAAGTACGGAATGATAGTATTTCAGGATATGGTCAATAGCGGCAAGTATAGTTTTCTTATCGACACCGCGCTTCCGACAGTCGCAATGCGAAGCGGTATCACTCACAAGGCGTCAAAGCGCCGCCGAGAGCATTTCGAGAAAAGCTCGCGCGAGACTTTAGATCTGCTATACTCTCACCCCTGCGTTTGCTATTACACCATCTTCAACGAGGGATGGGGACAGTACGATGCTGACAGAATATACGCTGAGCTCAAGGCTTACGACCCCACTCGCGTGTACGACGCAACTTCGGGATGGTTCAAGTGCAAGGAGAGCGACGTTGATAGCGAGCATATCTATTTTAAGAAGATCAAGCTCAAGTCGCGCGCCGACCGCCCGCTCGTTCTCTCGGAGTTCGGCGGATACTCGATGCGCGTCGACGGTCATTCCTTCAATCTTGACGGCGCGTACGGCTATAAAACGCTTGAGAGCCGCGAGGCATTGATGGATGCGCTTGAGAAGCTCTATCTTGACGAGGTTCTTCCCGAGATCCAAAATAATGCACTCTGCGCCACCGTTCTGACTCAGGTCAGCGACGTTGAGGACGAGATCAACGGACTCGTCACTTACGACCGCGCGGTAGTCAAGGTCGATGGTGAGAGAATGAGAAAAATAGCCGAGAAACTGAAGTCGGAATTTGAGAAAATAGCTACTTTTGAGCCTTGACAATTGGCGGGTACTGTGCTATAATAGCATCGTAAGTACTTTTTCGAGGTGAACACAATGCTATTCTTTTACGTCCGACACGGCGACCCTATATACGACCCCAATCAGCTCACACCCCTTGGCAAGCGTCAGGCAGAGGCGGTCGCAAAAAGGCTTGCGGCTCACGGAATTGACGAGATATACGCGTCGACTTCAAACAGAGCGATAGAGACCGCTCAGCCTACCTGCGAGATACTCAAAAAGCAGATGACTCTTCTCGATTTTGCAAATGAGGATCACGCGTGGCGCGAGCTTGCCGTGGTCGATAACGGCAGACGTAGCTGGATGTTCCACAATCCGAGATTTATCAGCCTTTTTGCCGAGAAGAGCGTGCGCGACCTTGGCGATGATTGGTACGAGCATCCCGAGCTCAAGCAATACGATCTGAAAAAGGGAATTGACCGCATCTACGAGGAGTCAGACAAGTTCTTTGCAAGTCTTGGCTATGAGCACGACAGACATACGGGCAGATATAAGGTAGTCTCGCATACCGATAAGCGCGTGGCGCTCTTTGCGCATCAGGGCTTCGGACTTGCCTTCCTCAGCTGCCTGCTTGACATTCCTTATCCTTTCTTTACCACTCATTTTGACATGTGTCACACAGGTGTCACGGTCATCGAATTCAGAGAAAGAGACGGATACGCCTATCCTTTGGTATTGACTCTGTCATCAGACTCTCATATCTACAAGGATGGACTTCCGACTAATTATAATAATTATATAAGATTTTAAAGGAGAGCACAACTATGAGCAAATACGACGGAACACAGACACAAAAGAACCTCGAGGCTGCTTTCGCAGGCGAGTCCGAGGCAAGAAACAAGTATACCTACTTTGCATCCGTAGCAAAGAAGGAAGGCTACGAGCAGATCGCGGCACTTTTCCTCAAGACCGCCGAGAACGAGAAGGAGCACGCAAAGCTCTGGTTCAAGGAGCTTGACGGTATCGGAAATACCGCACAGAACCTCGCTGCAGCAGCTGCAGGCGAGAACTACGAGTGGACCGATATGTACGCAGGCTTTGCAAAGACTGCTGAGGAAGAGGGCTTCACGGAGCTCGCTGCAAGATTCAGACTCGTTGCGGCTATTGAGAAGCAGCACGAGGAGAGATACCGCGCACTTCTCCACAACGTAGAGGTTGCTGAGGTATTCAAGAAGAGCGAGGTCAAGGTTTGGGAATGCCGCAACTGCGGACACATCGTTGTCGGCACAGCCGCTCCTCAGGTCTGCCCCACCTGCAAGCATCCTCAGAGCTACTTCGAGATCCACGCAGAGAACTATTGATCAAAGAGGCTGAGTAATTCAGCTCAGAACAAAAAAAGCTGTTGGCGAAATCCAACAGCTTTTTTGTTTTAGTTTACTACGTTAGTAGGTGTACCGCCAAGGAAATTCTCGATGTTATCGCAAACTATCGAGAGAAGTCTGCGGCGCGTCTCTATCGGTGCCCACGCGACGTGAGGAGTGAATGTGATGTTGGGAGCGTCAATGAGCGGACAGTCAGCTCTCATCGGCTCGACCGTCAGCACGTCGACTGCTGCGCCCGAGAGATGTCCTGACTTGAGCGCATCGACAAGATCCTGCTCGACGATGACTCCGCCGCGCGCGGTATTTATGAAATACGCGCCTTTTTTCATCTTTGCAAATACCTTTGCATCAAAAAGCTCGCGCGTGCCGTCGTTGAGAGGGCAGTTGAGCGAGAGATAGTCGCTCTCGCGAAGGAGCGTGTCAAAATCGACGAAGGTGGCAATATCGTCCTGCTTGGGTGTTCTCGTGGTCGCGATGACTCTCATCTCGAAAGCCTTTGCGATCTCAGCTACGCGGCGACCGATCGCGCCGTAGCCGAAGATGCCGAGTGTCTTGCCCTGAAGCTCGGACGCGGGGCGGGAGAAGAAGCAGAACAGACGGGATCTCGTCCATTCTCCAGCCTTGACGTCGCGGTCGTACTCTGCTATCTTAGTCGCGTTTGCGAGAATGAAGCCGAACACCTGCTGAGCTACGGCAGAAGTCGAATATGAGCCTGCGTTAGCGACCGTAATTCCGCGCGAGCGCGCATACACGGTGTCGATATTGTTATATCCGGTGGCAAAAAGCGCGATGAGCTTGAGATTTTTCGCGCCTTCAAGCTCCGACTTACCGAGGACGGTCTTATTGAGAATGACTATATCCGCATCCTTGATCCTTCCGGGAATCTCGTCGGGCAGGCTCTCGCCATAGTAGGTGACGTTTCCGAATTTTTCAAGCACTGAGAGATCAAGATCTCCCGAGGTGACGGTGTTGCAGTCGGTCAGAACGATATTTAATTTCTTCATCCTTTTACCTCAAATCGTTTATTACAGCGGGGACACACCACAAAGTGCTTGCCCTTCGCCTTTGGGAGACGAAGGACAGCGCCGCACGCGTGGCACTTGCGGTATACGTGAGTTTTTCTGTCGCGGAACTTGTTTTGGCGGAGCTTGAAAAATCCGCAGAAGCGTTCGTTCTCGCGCTTGCGAGCCGCGATGTTCCTTGAGAACATTCTAAAGAACATCCATCCTATCATCGCGGTCGTGATAAGATAATAGACAACGGAAAACCACACGGAATCGACAAAGAGAGCGACGATATTTGCCGCGACCATCCATATAAGGCAGGCGTAAAGCATCACCTTTGCGAGCGTGTCACTTCCGTATCTTCCGTACATAAATTTGTATAGCTTATTTTTGAATTTACCCATGACGGTGCCAAAAATCCTTTCGTATTACTCGGTTCTCAGAGCAACGACGGGGTCCTTCTTGGAAGCGTTCTTAGAGGGAATAAGTCCTGCGATGATGGTAAGGAACATACTTATAATGACGAGTATGATCGCACCTGCCCAAGGCAGAACGGCATTGATGTTGGAGAAGCCCGAGAGTGCCTGAATGATGGCGTTGACGGGGATGCAGAGAAGTATCGTAAACAGAATACCTATTATACCTGCGGTCACGCCGATAATAAAGGTCTCTGCGTTGAATACGCGCGAGATATCCTTCTTGGATGCGCCGATCGCGCGGAGGATCCCGATCTCCTTGGTCCTCTCGAGTACCGAGATATTGGTGATAATTCCGATCATTATCGAGGACACCACGAGCGAGATAGATACGAATGCGATCAGAACGTAGGAGATAACGTCGATAATGATGGATACCGAGGACATCATAATTCCGATGATATCGGTATACTCAAGCTGATCCTTCTCTTCGACTCCCGCGTTGTAGTCAGCGATAAACTGCTCAACGTTCTCTTTTGCGTGGAAGTCCTTTGCGTAGAAATTGATGGACGCAGGGCGCTCCTTTGTAGCGTTGCCAAGCTCGGTCAGCGTAGACTTGTAGGTTGCATCTGTCTGGGGCGCAAAGCTGTAGAGTGCCTCTTCAAGCTGAATGAATTCTTCGCTGTCAGCAGGGAAGCCGTGGAGGATCGCAAGGAAGATCTCCTCGGTCACGGTCATCTCCTTGAGAGCGGCAGATACTGAGGTGTAGATAGCATTCATCGTTTCCTCACCTGCAAGTGTTACAAGGCCGGGGATGGTCATAGGCTCCTGAGTTATGGGGTTGGTAGTCTCGATGCCGTTGATGAGCACGTAGAAGTGCGGAATATCCATATAGGGAAGGAAAGTGGCGAGATTTTCGGGTGTGACGTCACTAAATACCTTGTCTTCCTTCATCATTCCGTTAATAGCTCCCGCAAGTCCCATCAGTCCCATCGTATTCTGAGGATCAGCGGATGCCGCCGCGAGCATAGTGTTGATAAGCTCGATCTTGTTTTCGTTGGGGAGCAGGAAGAATACGTTCTTAAATCCTGCTTCGTCCTTGATGTCTAGCTGACTTGCAAACTCTTCCTCAGTCTTGATCATCTGCGTCATATAAGCGTAGAACTGTTCCATCATCGAGTCATCGATCTTGTTTATAAGCTCGTCGATAGTCTCGGGGGTGTACTTGGTCCTCTCAAAGCCAAGACCCGTGAGGACGTTTACGTCGGGAGTCTCGACCTGCTGAGTGATAACGTTGCTTTCCTTGTTCATCTGGAGGATATAGTCGGTAAGATCCTTAGTGTAACCGATAACGCCCGAGATCGAGGTCGCAGATGCGTCTACCTTAGGACGAACAACACCCGAGATCTTGAGCTCGATAGAGTTATCTGTGATGAACTTGGAGAGCTGATCTTCGGTGTAGAAGTCGCGCACGTCGTTCCATACGGGGTAGGTCTTGTCGCCCACCGTGTAGGTGCGGTCGGACTCAATAAAGAAATCCTCGGTGTTTATGAGCTTGAATTTCATATCGAGGAAGTAGTCAATAGGATAAGGCTCGATGTCCTCAGACTCGTACTTATCACCTGCCATAATAGAGTTCATAATACCCTCGAGCTCGCTCTGGTCAAGAACTCCGAGCATATAGAGTGCCATCTTACTGATCGAGTTGTTCTTTCCGACTACAAGCACTACCTCATCCTTCGAGGTCGGCCAATGACCGTCAACGAGGTCGTATTGCTGATCGAGAAGATCCTGATTGTTGATCATCTCGCTGAATACGTTGATTCCGGCAGAGCCTGCGGATTCCATAAGAGATCCGAAGCTTGAGAAGCTGTCACCCATATTCTTGAACATATTCTCAAGACCGAGCTTGAGCTTGCCGTCGTTTGTATAGAGCTGAAGATCGAAGTTGTAGGTGTACTGAATGTCACTTACGTAGTCCTCGATCTCTTCGTAATTTTCATCGATATACTTCTTGAATGCCTCGAGGTTGTTAGGTCTGGTTGATGTCATAGCCGTGACCATTGAATCGAGCGAGTTGTCGACGTAGATCTTGTCGTCGTCGTGCTCTTCGTCATTATCCGAGGTTGCCGTCATAGCCTCCATCATAGCTGCCATATCCTGCGTCTGCTCGTAAATAGAGAGCGGATAGGTCGAGAGGGTGTCCTCCTGGACCTGATCGATAAAGAGCTGAATGCCGTTCGAGAGCGAGAGTATAAGTGCGATACCGATGATACCGATACTTCCGGCGAAGGACGTCATAACCGTTCTTCCTTTTTTTGTCATAAGGTTCTTCATCGAGAGCGAGATAGCGGTAGCGAAGGACATCGAGGTCTTCTTCTGCTCAGCTTTGAGCGCCTTTTTGTTCTTCGAGATCTGAATTCTGCGCTCGGTATCCTTCTTTGCAAGTGCGGCGTATTCCTCTTCACTCAGCGGATCAGAGTCGTCGATGACCTGACCGTCCGAAAGCTTTACGATACGTGTGGAGTACTGTTCGGCAAGCTCAGGGTTGTGAGTTACCATGATAACGAGGCGGTCGCTTGCCACCTCCTTGAGCAGATCCATTATCTGTACGCTCGTATGCGTATCAAGCGCACCCGTCGGCTCGTCTGCAAGCAGAATATCAGGGTTGTTTACGAGCGCACGCGCGATCGCAACTCTCTGCATCTGTCCGCCCGACATCTGATTGGGCTTTTTGTGTAGCTGATCACCGAGACCGACCTTTGTGAGTGCCTCGACAGCTCTTGCGCGTCGCTCGGATTTGGATACACCCGAGAGAGTAAGCGCAAGCTCAACGTTTGCGAGTACGGTCTGGTGTGGGATGAGGTTGTAGCTCTGGAATACGAAGCCGATAGAGTGGTTTCTGTAGGTATCCCAATCGCTATCACGGAAAAGCTTTGTGGATTTTCCGTTGATGATGAGGTCACCGTCGCTGTAACGATCGAGGCCTCCGACGATGTTGAGCATTGTTGTTTTTCCGCATCCTGACGGACCGAGGATCGAAACGAATTCGTTCTCTCGGAAGCAAAGACTTACACCGTTGAGAGCTGCGACCGTCGTGTCACCCGTTTGATAGGTTTTGACGATATTCTTCAGTTCAAGCATTTTATTTCCTTTCTGCAAAGAAGATTTAACTTCCTAAGATAAAATATAATATACAAGTATAATACCTAATTTTTAAGTGTAGATAATGATTGTGATAATATTTTGTGAATAATTGTGATGACTTTGTGAAAAGCTTCAAGGCTGTCGCGACAACAGCCTTGAGTCAGGTGATTTTTACTTATAAGGATGCTCGTCTGCGCTCTTGCGCATAGCGCGCATAACTGTATCAGGGTCCTCTGCCTTGAATATTGCCGAGCCTGCAACGACGACGTTCGCGCCTGCCTCGGTCAGCATATAGAGGTTGTCAGCTCCAATTCCGCCATCGACCTCGATGTCAAGCTTCAATCCCTGAGCCTCTGCGTAGTCGCGGAGGACCTTGACCTTTTTCACGGTCTCGGGGATGAGCTTCTGACCGCCAAATCCCGGCTCTACAGTCATTACAAGCACCATATCGAGCTCGCTCATCATAGGGAAGAGAAGCTCGGGGGGAGTCGCGGGCTTGATCGAAACTGCCGCGCGCACACCTTTGGAATGAATGTATCTCACTACGCTCAACGGATCGTCACAGCTCTCGTAGTGGATGGTGATGATATCCGCGCCCGCCTTGACGAAATCGTCGATATATCTTATCGGGTCTGTGATCATAAGATGCACGTCAAAGACCATTTTGCTATGCTTGCGGAGCGAAGAGATAACGGGTGCACCGAAGCTGATATTGGGAACGAAAATGCCGTCCATAACGTCGAGGTGCAGATACTCTGCGCCTGCTCTCTCTACCTTTGCTACATCCTCAGCAAGCCTTGAAAAGTCGGCGGCGAGGACTGAGGGGGAAATAATGATCATAAAATTCTCCTTTTGGATAACAAAAATATCTTCTCACTCATAAAATGGCAGAGAAGGCAAAATGAATAGCCGCGGAAGAGACATTAAAGTCAAGGACAGAAATTAAACATCCGCGGTAATTCGTTTTTGGGGGCAGCCGTGCTAAAAGCACGGAGCCTGCCTCCGCTTTGATCTCTATTTTTCTATAATGCAAACTGCGTGTGCCGAGATACCGAGACCTTCGCCGCTAAAGCCAAGGCCCTCCTCGGTCGTCGCCTTTACGCTGACCGCATCGACATCCATACCGAGCGCGAAGGCTATTCTTTTGCGCATCTCGGGGATATGCGGCGCAAGCTTGGGAGCTTGCGCTATCACGGTAGCGTCGATGTTTACGGGGCGGTATCCGAGCCCCGTCAGCTTGACTCCCACCTTGCGCAGAAGTACAAGGCTGTCCGCGTCCTTATAAGCGGGGTCATTATCGGGGAAAAGCTTGCCTATATCGCCGAGAGCCGCCGCACCGAGCAGTGAATCGGCTATAGCGTGCAAAAGTACGTCTGCGTCTGAGTGCCCGAGAAGCCCTTTCTCGTAAGGGATCTCAACGCCTCCGAGGACAAGCCTTCTGCCCTCTGTTAGTCTGTGGACGTCATATCCGTGTCCTATTCTGATCATTTTGCATCGCTCCCGTAATATATCTCGGGTTCATTCTCTTTGCGGTACTCGAGAATGCCTTTTGCGACCGCAAGGTCATCGTAGGTGGTGATCTTTATATTTTGCGCACCGCACTCAACGAGTCTGATCGGGTGACCTATGAACTCGACCAGCGAGTTATCATCGGTACCCTCAAATTTCTTACCTGACGTGATGACAGAAGCCGCGCGGTAGAGCTTGGTCTTGAACACCTGCGGTGTCTGTGCGAGCCAGACTGTCTCGCGGTCAGCCGTAGAGTCGATAAAGCCCTTTTTATCTGCAATTTTTACGGTATCCGTGCTCTTGTGAGCAGCTGTTGCCGCCTTGTATTTGTAAGCCGAGCGGCAGACCTCACGTATCTGCTTGGGAGTGGTAAGGCAACGTGCGCCGTCGGCAATCGCGACGAACTTGGAGTGATCGTCTATAGCCTCGAGCCCCTTTGCGACCGATTCCTGACGGGTATCACCGCCCTTGACGATCTTAGTGACCTTACTGATATTAAATTCTTTTACGACCCTCTCCCAATATTCGATCTCGTCACGTCTTGCAACTATGACGATCTCGTGGATACAGTCGGTATTTTCATAAGCCTTGAGCGTATGAACGAGAACGGGAATACCGCAAAGCTTCTGCATCTGCTTTGTTACGTTTCCGCCGAAACGCTCGGAAAGTCCCGCAGCCGCGATGATCGCGGAAGTGAAATTCTTCGGGTGATCAGAGCCCGAGATAGCTCTTAGAACACCTGCTATTTTCTTGACACACAAAATAGCAGCCTCCTTGAATTAAAGATTTGTATTTTAATTAACTATCAGAGATTGTTGTCCTCGATGTCCTTCAGCATAGCAACTCTGGTCACGTGGTTGCCGCTGTTTGCGTATTCTGCCTCAAGAAATGCATCGACGAGATCAAGAGCAAGTCCGATGCCGACAACGCGCTGACCGAAGCAAAGCACATTTGCGTCGTTGTGCTCACGTGTAAGTCTTGCCGAGAAAACGTCCGAGCAGCAAGCCGCGCGTATGCCCTTGTGCTTGTTTGCAGCGATAGACATTCCTATACCCGTGCCGCAGATAAGTATACCGAGCTGACATTCGCCCGAGAGTACCTTCTCGCAAGCGGCAGAAGCGAATTTGGGATAGTGACAGCTTGCAGATGAGAAAGTACCTACCTCAACTACCTCGTGTCCTTTTTCCTTGATGTGAGCGATCACCGCGTCTTTGATCTCAAAGCCTGCGTGATCGCAACCGAGAACGATCTTCATAATATTTGTTTCCTTTCGGTAAAATTTACTTATTTGTCGCTTCACGCTCGGCGCGCTCACGCTCTGCCTGAGAGGGTCGGAGATATTCTACTCCGAGCTCGGCATCCGAGCAATATTTGCCGCTCTCATATGCCGCAAGAGCTGCTTCTGCGACAGAGAACGCTGACTGGTGACGAAGTCTTTCGGGAACGGGGCGAACCGTAGTTTTCTCAAAGCCGCCAATGCATATATCGTATCCGTCACCTGCGAGCACGGTCTCCTCGTTGTATTCTGCGAGCATTCCGTCAAGCTCGGCGATCGAGATTGCAAGATCCTCGGTCAGTCTCTCGAGTTTCTCGCCGTCAGAGCGGAAGATCGCGGTGTATACCTGCGAGCGTCTTGCGTTCATTACGGGGCAGACGATCCCCTTGTGAAATCTGAGATTGTACGCGATCGCTTCAAGCGTGGAGACTCCGACGCAGGGCTTGTCCGATGCGAACGCAAGTCCCTTGACGGTCGCCGTGCCTATTCTCACACCTGTGAACGAGCCGGGACCTGTCGATACCGCGAAGAGATCGACGTCGCCAATCTCCATCGAGAAGAAGGAGAGCAGGGACTCTATCATAGGAAGTAGAGTTTCGCTATGCGTATTTTTGTTATTGAGAGTGTATTCCGCCAGCAAGCGTCCGCTCTCTGAGAGAGCGACCGACGCTACGGTTGCAGACGAATCTACCGATAAAATTTTCATATAGATTTCCTTTCGGTAAGGCTTACTGACGCACGAGAGTTATCTTTCTCTTGTCGGGTTCGTCGACCGAGCATTTTTCGATAGTTACGGAAAAGCGCTCGTCGGGCAGGGCATATTCGATATTCTCGCTCCACTCGACAAGGCAGATGCCACTATCAAGATAGTCGTAAAAGCCTATGGAGTATAGCTCGTCCTCATCGTTAATGCGGTACATATCGAAGTGGAAGACGGGCGGATTTTTGCCACCCTTGACTCTGTATTCGTTCACGAGCGCGAAGGTGGGTGATTTTACTCTTGCGCCCGGCGAGACGACCGACGCAAAGCCGCGCACGAAGGCAGTCTTACCTACTCCGAGATCTCCGTAGAGTGCTATAAAGCGCGGGAGCTCGCTATCTTCGAGCATCGCGCCCGCAAGCTCTGCGCCTATGCGCTCGGTCTGTGCGGGAGAGCTTGTGTAAAATGTTTCGGGAAATTGCATATACTTTCCTTCAAAAATTGCTTATCAGAACAGACCCGTGATGTTGCCGTCGTCGTCGACGTCGATCGAGAATGCGGCAGGCTTCTTGGGAAGACCGGGCATAGTCATGATCGCGCCGGTGAGAACGACGATGAACTCAGCACCTGCCGAGAGCTTGACCTCGCGCACCGTGAGAGTAAATCCCTCGGGGCGACCGAGCTTTGCCGCGTCGTCAGAAAGCGAGTACTGTGTCTTTGCCACGCAGATGGGGAATGTCGAATACTTGGGGTCAAGTGCTTCGATCTCTGCAATATTCTTGAGAGCCGCCGCGTCGTACTTGACGTCAGCCGCGCCGTATATCTTGGTTGCTACAGCCGCGATCTTTTCCTTGATGGAAAGCTCGTCGGCGTACATAAATTCAAAATTCTTTTCCTTTTCGCAAGCGGCAACTACCTTGTTAGCGAGGTCGATTCCGCCCTCGCCGCCCTTTGCGAATACCTCGGAGAGCGCGAAGTCAGCACTCTTTTCGGTGCAGATCTTCTCAATATAAGCAAGCTCTGCGTCGGTGTCGCTGCCGAAGCGGTTGATCGCGACGACTACGGGCAGACCGTATTTGCGAAGATTGTCTATGTGAGCCTCGAGGTTTACAGCACCCTTTGCCAGAGCGTCGAGGTTTTCAGTGCCGAGCTCGGTCTTTGCAACGCCGCCGTTGTACTTGAGCGCGCGGACGGTAGCCACCAAAACTACTGCGTCGGGGGTAAGACCTGCCTTGCGGCACTTGATGTCAAGGAACTTCTCAGCTCCGAGGTCAGCGCCAAAGCCTGCCTCGGTAATGGTGTAATCAGCGAGCTTGAGCGCAAGCTTTGTAGCTCTTACAGAGTTACAGCCGTGCGCGATATTAGCGAAAGGACCGCCGTGGATGAGAGCGGGTGTGTTCTCGAGCGTCTGAACGAGGTTGGGCTTGATAGCATCCTTGAGAAGAGCTGCCATAGCGCCGTTAGCCTGAAGCTCGCGGCAGTAAACGGGCTTGCCGTCGTATGTGTAAGCAACGAGGATATTGCCAAGTCGCGCTTTGAGGTCGGAGATAGACTCTGCAAGGCAGAGAATAGCCATGATCTCGCTTGCAACCGTGATCATAAACTTGTCCTGTCTCGGAACGCCGTCCATCTTAGTGCCGAGACCGACGATGACGTTGCGCAGAGCGCGGTCGTTGGTGTCGGTGACTCTTGCGAAGAGCACGCGGCGGGGGTCGATACCGAGCTCGTTGCCCTGCGGGAGATGGTTGTCGATCATAGCGGAGAGAAGATTGTTAGCCGCGGTGATAGCGTGGAAGTCGCCCGTGAAGTGAAGGTTGATGTCCTCCATAGGAACTACCTGCGCGTAGCCGCCGCCTGCCGCACCGCCCTTGATTCCGAATACCGGACCGAGAGAGGGCTCGCGGAGCGCGATGATCGCGTTCTTGCCGATCTTATTCATAGCCATACCGAGACCGACCGTAGTGGTGGTCTTGCCCTCACCTGCGGGGGTGGGGTTGATGGCGGTAACGAGAATGAGCTTGCCGTTCTTGCGGTCAGCCATTCTCTTGAGAAAAGCGTCGTTTATCTTAGCCTTGTACTTGCCGTAGAGCTCGAGCTCGTCGTCCTCGATTCCGAGAGTGGTGGCAATTTCGGTTATGGGAAGCATTTTCGCTTCTTTTGCAATTTCGATATCTGTTTTCATTTGTCTTATCTCCTGTTGGTATAACTACCGTATTTAGATATAATATATTAACAGTATACCACACTTTTGCCTTTGTGTAAAGGGGATACAAGATATTTTTACTATAAAAATAGTAGAAAATTCACTTGACAGAGCACGTTTTTTGAGTTAAAATATATCATACGGTAAAAAGGATACGAAAGGCATACAAACAGAAATGAGCAAGAAAAGCACTCAGTCGAGAGCAGAGCAGAAGCTCTCGATAATAAAAATTCTGCTGAAGGTTGGCGACAGCACGCAAAAATCACTTGCAGAGACGCTTGGAGTAAGTCGCGCAACGGTCGCTTCGCTTTGCGAGGAGCTTATAGATAAAAAGCTGATATTCCGTCGCAACGAGCGATGCTACGCGCTCGATCCTGCGAAGGATTTTATGATACTCAAGATATACCGCGAGGTCTCAGAGCTCGTGAGCTGTGACTTCCTCGGCGGATGCACGCGCAGAGAGATACAGTACGCGACCTCGATGAGCCCCGAGGAGAACGCCGCGCGCGTTATGGGAATAGTAGAGAAGCATATGGAGCGTCAGCGCCCCACGGGTGTCGCGGTGATCGCGGATCTTGACAAAGCCGTAAGCGCGCCCAAGAGCTTTGACCTCTCGATGCTCCGCCCCGAGCTTATCGCAAGCGCGATAGGTGGACGTTATCCCGACTCGTCGGTGCTTTACTACGATCCCTCGCACGAGATATCGCTTTATTGCTTCGACGGCGCTGTCATCGGAAGAGGACATATAGCCAAAAATGGAATGGAGAGCTCGCTCGGCGCTTTCTTTGAGATGTCGCGCCCCGACCGCCTTCTGCTCGATCTTTCGGGCTACGCAAAGGACGCGTTCCCCGAGATCTACGCCATCCGCGCACTGTGCGAGAAGTGGGGAGTCGCGTTCTCTGCAACGAGATCGGACGAGCTCACACCCGATGAAGAAGAAACGGTAATGATGCTCATAGCAAAGATGCTTTGATACGACAAAAAGGACGAGCTTAACTCGTCCTTTTATTGTTACTTGGAATGTTTATACCTCTCAGGCGTCTACGCCGCCAGCTCTCCTGAAAGGAGAGCCTTTTTGGTATGTTTTAGTCTCGTTGGTTCTTGAACAGAACGCAATTCTTGGATTGAATTTTGACTGTAACTCACGTAAAGCCTCGCCTTCGGGGAGAGGTGGCACGCGAAGCGTGACGGATGAGGTGTTTTTTACTTGAACTAACTCCTCATCCACCGCCGGCGCGGTCACCTTGATGTCTGCGTAACAAACTCAACGGTTGCTTGCAACATCGCTCTCACGCAGGAGAAGACTTTTTTACGCAGTAAACAAAAGCCCCGCGCGAGGCGGGGCAAGAAATCACAACATGATCTCAGCAAATTCTTTAGGATAATGAATCTTATACCACATCAGCGTTGCCGCTAACTTGACATAAGTTACACCATGTGCTTTCGGGAATAAATATTGAATTTTTCCGATTGAATCGATAAACCAATTCTCTATCTCAATATCTTTGAGTTGCTTTTTCATTTCATCCGAAACACCGCCTCTGAAATAAACACCTCTGCGTGTATCTTCCATGATCTTATAGGCATATCCGGTATTTGACATGCCTTTTCGTAACATATGCTTCTCAATGTGATTGAATACATCATCTCGGTAAGCAATTACATTCCTTACGGGAATGCCTTGGTTTACCAATTCCTTTGCGTTGCCAATCCACACTCCCGTACCGTGAGATAATCCGGCTATCTGAATCAAATCGTAAAAGGACCCCAGCGATACCTCTTCTGCCATATCTTTATAGAAATCCGTGCGAAATTCCGGAATGCCATCAGTATTACCGAGTCTGAATTCGTTCAGCACCTCAATTTGCGAAAAGTTTACTCGCTCAAACGCTGTCCCCGTTGCACGCTCCAAGGCTTGAGACTGCTCAAATTCCGTGTCTGCTAAAAAGGTAAAGGCACAAGAAGATTTATCAGATTTGACAGTATAAGTTATGATGCGGTTTTCTTCCCGTTCTGTAGCTGTCAGTTCGCAATCCTTGAAGTATTCTTTTATGACAGAGTTTGCTATACGCCAAAAATTTGGCGACATTGATAAATCAAAACTTGTATTCCGATGAACAACGTGACGATATGTTTCAAACGGAATGTCATGTCCGTCCGTTTGCATTTCC
>JAGBIA010000027.1 GCA_017935225.1 Clostridia bacterium
CAAGCCGACGAAGGAGGCTTGGGATGTAATCAACGCGCTTGCGCGTTGTATGTAATTGCGACGAAGTCGCGCATGGCATCACGCGCAAGCGTGCATTTTCGTCGGCTTGATTACATCCAAGGCTACGCCTTGATTTCATACAGCCCTTTGGGCTGATTTGAATGCGAGAAGCAGGGTTGCTTAATTTTTTATCCAAGCCGACGAAGGAGGCTTGGGATGTAATCAACGCGCTTGCGCGTTGTATGTAATTGCGACGAAGTCGCGCATGGCATCACGCGCAAGCGTGCATTTTTCGTCGGCTTGATTACATCCAAGGCTACGCCTTGATTGCATCCACGCCTTACGG
Organism: Clostridia bacterium; assembly: GCA_017935225.1. GTDB lineage: Bacteria > Bacillota > Clostridia > Oscillospirales > CAG-272 > HGM12713. The sequence goes on from JAGBIA010000027.1 coordinate 347, forward strand.
CGTGATTAAGATGCGAGGAGCACGGAAAGGAGCATTGTATGGCAAAAAATTTATTGCTTGAATACTCAGAAGAGCTTGCAACAAAGTGCGAATTACTTTGCAAGTCTATACGCGGTAACGCTAATACGGTATTTCAGCTTCGCAAGTCCTCATCAAGTGTATTTGCAAACATTTCCGAAGCACAGTATCCGCAGAGCCTTGCAGATATGCTCTCAAAGTTTAAGATTGCAAGAAAAGAGTGTGTGGAAACTGAGTCGTGGTTGAAGCTGTTATATAACACGCGAGTGATTGACGAACAGACCTTTAAATCGCACCGCAATCTGTGTGGCAGAATTCAGCGAATGCTGACTTCGTCTTGCATAACAATAGAAAAGAAAATTGATAACAAATAATTGTAATAAGTATTGCAATATTATATCACATATGTTATAATAAACTTGCTGATCGGGGACGGTACCCATAACAAAAAACGACATTAGCAATAAAGCAAATCAAAACAAAGGGGGCGACACCCATCGAAAAAAACGTAATTGTTGTTGATGAGCAAGGGAATGAATATGAAGCGACCTACCCAAAACGGGCAAAAGGTCTTGTAAAGAACGGCAGGGCACGCTTCGTAGGTGAAAACAAAATATGCCTTGCGTGCCCTCCGGATAAAATTTTGGAGGAAGAAAAAGTGGAAGAAAATAAATTGACCGCAAAAGAAATATTCGTGCAGCTTACCATATTGCAAAAGGAGCTTACTGAGAACAGCCAGACGTCCTTGCACCGTCTCGGAGATGCGCTTTCAGTCTTCGAGAGCGAAAACACATACACTTCCTGTGAGCAGATCTCCGGAGTTTGCGACATCTTTAAAACGAGAGAATTGACACTTCGCAAAATGATGGAAATGTATGAAAGAATGTACGACGATATTCAAAACGAGGCAAAGGTTGATTTGGTGAAATCGGCATTTGATCACAATATGGCAATGATAAATGAGTCCGATATGGAAACACAAGACAAGTTTGCGGCTCTCGGTTACGTTACCGATAAAATTGCAGAGCTTGTCGAAAAGATCGTTGTCAAAGACTAAAATATCCTACACGGCAAGGGATTTCGCTCAGAGATCCCTTGCTTTTATAGGTCAAAGGAGCCCGTATGATCGAATTTATTGAACTTAGCAAAAGTGAAAAAAGCAGCTTTCTCCCCCTCCTTTTCGACATATTCTACAACAACACGATCGAGCTTGCGCCGAGCGAGAAGAGCTATGACTCTCAGCGCGACGAGTGGCTCTCCGAGGTGTCACCTGCGCTTGATAAAGAGCCGAGAAAGGTCATTCTTTGCTATTGTGAGGGCGAGCTTGCGGGATTTCTTATGTACTACACTCGCGGCGAGCTGTTGATGGTCGAGGAGCTTCAGCTAAAGAAGAAATTTCAGCGCACGCGCGCATTTTATATGCTCTGCAAGCATTTTATAAGTGTTCTGCCGCGCGAGATCTCGACGGTTGAGGCGTACGCGCTGAAAAACAACTTTAACTCGCAGGGAATTATGCAGTATCTCGGGATGGAATTTGTGCCGCACGAGGGCGAATTCCCGCTCGCTCATCTTCGCGGCTCTGCCGAGAAGATCAAAGCGCGTTTTTGCCGTCCCGTATTCACAAATTTGTAGCCCAAAAAATGTCGTAATATCTTGAAAAAAGTCTTGTCGTATGCTATAATGAATATACGGAAATTTTACTCTTGCGAGGTCGTATATATTATGCATAGAACAAGACTTTTTTTGCGCCTTTGTGCGCTTTTTATACTCAGCGCGCTCGCACTCACCTCTCTGTGCGGATGTGAGATAGGCGAGTACGAGGAGCTTTCAACGCGAAAGAACTACAAAAACTCATCCTCTCCCGTCACAAGACCTACGGGAAGCTCAAATAACCAAGCTAACTCCAATAACGGCAATTCCAGTGCAAAGCGTGTTGCTCTGACCTTTGATGACGGACCTCACAACGTGCGTACCAAGGCGATAGTCGATGAGCTTGCAAAGTACGGCTACAGAGCCACCTTCTTCGTCGTTGGCAACCGCGTTGACGGCACTGCTTATGACGGCGCGGATGCGCTCAAGTACGCGCACGATCACGGCAACGAGATCGCCATCCACGGCTACACCCACGCGGTCTATTACCACAACTGCGAGCAGGATCGCTATGAGCGCGAGCTTTCAAACACCTATAACGCCATCAAGGACGTCGCGAAGAACGCAAGCGTGCGACTGATGCGCCCCATCGGCGGCAACATAACCGACGAGCGTGTTGCGAGCTGTCCGTACTCGGTCATTATGTGGAGCGTTGACTCTGAGGACTGGAAGTACAAGGGCAGAGGAGAGAACGGCGAGCTTGCCGAGCAGAATATCAACACGATCGTTGAGAACGTAATGTCGCAGGTCAAGTCCGGTGACATAGTACTTATGCACGACATCTATGAAAACACCTACGAGGCGGCAAAAATTATCATCGAGCGTCTTCACGAGGAGGGTTATCAGCTCGTCACGGTCTCCGAGCTTCTCGGCGACGGTATGCGAGCGGGAACCAAATATTCAAGAAAGTGATATTACAGAAAGAAAAGGGTGTGCGTATGATCAAAAAGATTCTGGCATTGTTGCTCGCACTATGCTTTATCCTTGCGTTGCCTGCGTGTAAAAACGGCAATAACGACGAGACCTTGGGTGCCTCGGAAAGCCTTGGCGCGACCGATGCCGCAGGCGAGAGTGAGAAGGTATTTGAGCCACTGATGCTTGTCGGAGAGGGTGCGCCGACTTATTACGTCGTGGTCAGCAGATATGAAAAAGACGGGGCAAAAGAGATTGCTGAGGAGTTTTGCAAGTCTCTTAAGGTATGCGGAATGTCAGCGCGAAATTGCACTGATTTCAAGGATGCCTCGGACTATGAGATAATCATCAACGAGACTAACAGAGAGTTCGATTATGACATCAAAAAAGAATTGGGCGAGTACGGATATTATATTATTTCCGAAGGGAAAAGAATATATATCGGTGCGAACAGTGACGAGAGATTGAGGATCGCTATGTCTGTACTTTTGGAAAAGCTTTTCGGATATTCTCACGGAGCTGAGAATTACACTCCGAGCGAAAGCGTGACGCTTGACAGCTCACTTGAGATAGTACACGCTCAGACGACCTTGCTTGAGAATATCAACCTTGCGGGAAACAGCATTTACGACTATACTGTAAGCAGTAAAAATTCTTTTGTGTCTGCCGACAAAAAGCTCTCGACGTTGGTGAGAAAATCCTTGGGAATAAATATTCCGGATAATGATGAGAGCAAGCCTTTTTGCATAAGCATAGAGAAAAACGATGGAACGAACTCTACCCTTGAGATACTCGAGGACGGAAATGTCGTAATAAAAGCACCGACAGACAGAGAAGCCATCAGGGCATTTGCGCTTTTCTTCAATGAGAAAATAAGAGGCGTAGAGCAGACTTCTCTTGATCTGCCTTCAGGTAAATACATCGACGAGGACGTCTCGGGATTCGTGCTTTACAGCGAATTCGGCGCGGCGGGCAACGGTGTCAGCGACGATACGTATGCGATCTCCGCGGCACATACCTACGCTAACTCGAAGGCTCTTTCGGTAAAGGTGGATGAAAATGCCGTTTACTATATGTTAAACATCCAGCAGCACGCGATAATAAAGACCGATACCGATTGGCGCGGCGCGAGATTTATAATTGACGATACCGCGCTCAAAGCAGACTCGCCGGAAAGAAACGCTAACGTTTTTAAGGTCGAGACGAGCGCGAAAGCTCCGTCGGTCGATCTTTCGTCTCTGACGAGCATAAAGGCAGGATGCAGTAATATAGGCGTCGCTCCGGGCGAGACTATAATGCTGATACTTCGCGATGCCAACGTCAAGCAGTACATCCGAGAGGGTGCAAACGCGAACGACGGAACGGCAAAGAGCGACATTATTTTAGTCGATGCCGACGGAAATATTGATCCCAATGCTCCGATAATGTGGGATTACGATCAGTTTACCGAGAAGAAAATAATTGCGGTGGACAGTGAGCCTCTTTTCATAACGGGCGGACATTTTACGACGCTCTCCAACCGTATCGAGACTACGGGCGTGCTGTACTGTAAAAGAGGAATATGGATCAACCGTTCTAACGTGGTACTCGACGGACTTGAGCATTACGTTGAAGGTGAGACCAAAACTGCGGCATCCTACGGCGGATTTATCAACGTAGACACCTGCTCGAACGTGACTGTGAAGAATTGCGTGCTTACAGGTCGTATGCAGGTGACGTATGCGGGAACGTACGATATATGCGCAGCAAATACGGTCAATCTCAGATTTGAAAACTGTATTCAGCAAAACGATATCTGCGATACTTCCTGTTGGGGCATAATGGGAACGAATTTCTGCAAAAATATAACTCTCGACGGCTGCAGCTTCAGCAGATTTGATGCGCACCAGGGAGTATATAACGTCACGATCAAGAATTCCACTCTCGGTCATCAGTGCCTGAACGCTATCGGAATGGGAACTCTTCTTGTCGAAAATACGACGCTTTACGGTAACTACCTTATCAATCTGAGATCTGATTACGGATCCACATGGAAGGGAGACGCAATTATCAGAAATTGCACCTGGGTTCCTCGTCAGGGAAATCAGCTTGGTAGCAGTTGCTCGATGATATACGGAAAATTCTCGGGATATCACAAGTTCGGCTACGATTGCTATATGCCCGAAAATATATATATCGACGGGCTGACGGTAGATGACAAAAACTGCGGAAATAATTACAAGGGAGTATACCTTTTCCACAATATAACTCCCGAGAGAGTCAACGAGGCGTATGAAGAGGAAGTCGAGAAGAACGGATATCCTTATTACGTTACAAAAAACCTTTTCATCAAAGGCTTTGAGACGACTTCGGGAAAGGGCTATCTGCTGTCTGATAACGAGTTTATGTTCAGAGACGTGAATATCGTTGAACAATGATGCAAATTAGGCCAAAATCTGCCAAAGTGGATAGAAATTCTTGACATTACGGCAGGAATATGATACAATATTCGGGGTGATATTTCACCCCGAATATTTGTTTTAAGGGGGCACAGAATGGGTAAGCGACACGTAAATATTCCGATATTCATACCTCATATGGGTTGCCCCAATAATTGCGTTTTTTGCAATCAGCACACCATCTCGGGACACGGCGGATTTGAGCTTGAGAGAGCCGAGCGCGAGATCGAGGAGGCGCTCTCGACGATATCCGAGGGAACCCCGACCGAGATCGCATTCTTCGGTGGCTCATTCACAGGTATCGAGCGTGGGCTTATGGTCTCGCTGCTTGAGCTTGCCGAGAGTTACGTGCAAAAGGGCAGAGTGGAGAGCATCAGGCTCTCGACGCGCCCCGATTATCTTGATAGCGAGATACTTGCCATTCTTTCGCGCTACTCGGTGCGCACCGTCGAGCTTGGACTTCAGAGCCTTGAGGAGAGAGTGCTCGTAGCCTCGAGGAGAGGGCATAGCGTAGAATGCGCCGAGCGCGCCTGCAGACAGATAAAGGCGGCGGGCTTTGAGCTGATCGGGCAGATGATGATAGGACTTCCTAACTCGACTCCCGAGAACGAGGTCGAGACCGCGAGAGCGATATGCAGGCTTGGGGCTGACGGCGCGAGAGTTTATCCCACTGTGGTCTTTGCCGAGACAGAGCTCGCCGAGATGATGAAGAGCGGTCGCTACGTGCCGCTCGGACTTGAGGATGCGGTCGCGAGAACGGCTAAGGTGCTTGACGTATTTGACCGCGCGGGAGTGCCGTGTATACGTGTCGGACTCTGCGCATCCGAAAATCTCAGCGATGCATCAAAGGCGATCGCGGGCGCAAATCACGTTGCTATCGGAGAGATGGCGATGAGCGCACTTTATCTGGATCGTATATGTACCGAGCTGGACAGACTCGGTGTGAGGGGCGGCGGAGTCACGGTATTCGTCTCGCGCGGCTCGGTTTCGAAGGCAGTTGGTCAGAAAAAGCTCAATAAAGCAAAAATTTGCGAAAAATATGGGCTTGAATGGCTAAAAGTGCTTGAAAAAAACGAAATAATAGGTTATAATATAATAATAGAGTATACAGACACAAGCGGCGACAAAATACATTCCAAGGAGAACACAAGTGTATCTTAAATCTCTTGAACTTCAAGGCTTCAAATCCTTTCCCGATAAGACAAAGCTGACCTTTGAGGGCGGAACGACGGTCATAGTAGGACCTAACGGAAGCGGAAAATCGAATATATCTGACGCGATGCGTTGGGTGCTTGGTGAGGTCTCCTCAAAGAGCATCCGCGGAACTAAGATGGAGGACATCATCTTCGGCGGAGCTGACAGCCGCAGACCTATGGGATATGCAGAAGTATCGGTCACCTTTGATAACTCAGGAATGATAGGCAGACTCGATTCGCCTTATGACGAGGTCACCGTCACAAGACGTTATTACCGCTCGGGCGAGAATGAGTATTACATAAACCGCCGCGCCGTCCGCCTGCGCGACATCTATGAGATGTTTATGAACACGGGTGTCGGACGTGACGGATATTCGATCATCGGTCAGGGTAGAATTGCGGACATCATCTCGCGTAAGAGCGACGAGAGAAGAAGCATCTTTGAGGACGCGTCGGGTATTGCAAAATATCGCCATAAGAAGAGCGAGAGCGAGAGAAAGCTCGCCGCTGCTGACGACAACCTCACGCGTATAAACGACGTGTTTTTGGAGGTAGAGGCGCAGGTAGTGCCTCTTGAGAAGGAAGCAGAGAAGGCAAAGAAGGCAATCGACCTGCTTGAGACAAAGAAGAGAGTCGATGTTCAGCTCTGGCTCTACGACACCGAGAAGCTCCGCGCAGATCTTGGCGTTTGTGAGGAGAAGTTCAAGGAGTCCGAGTTCGAGCTCAACACTGCCGACGAGGCGATAAAGTCGCTCGAGCAGCAGAACGACAGACTCTTCGAGATCTCTCAGTCGAATAAGGCAGAGTCCGAGAGCCTGCTTATGCAGATCCGCAGTCAGACCGATGAAAACCACAAGCTTGACAACGAGTACTCGGTCATAGGAACGAATATCGAGCACGCAAGGGAAATGATCGCGGCGACAGAGGGCGCGTGCGAGTCGACCAGACGCTCGATAGAAAACGAGCATATAGCAGAACGCGCAAGACAGGAGAAGATAGAGTCGCTCAAGAAAGATCTTGAGATGAAGGGTGCTGAGCAGGAGAGCGCCGAGAAAGAAAAGAACGGATATGCCGAGAAGGCTGCCGCGCTCGGATTTGACATCGCACGCGCGCTTGACGACGTGCGCGCGCTTGACTCCGAGATCGCCGACGCAAAGGCGAGAATTTCCTTTATCGACAGCTCGCGCGAGGGCGAGATAGACAAAAACAGCGCGATGCTTGAGGAGATAGAGAATTACGAGAAGTCCTCGGCAGATATGCGTGCGCAGTGTGAGCGAATTGAGGCGACGGTCGCCGAGTACGATGCGATCACTTCAGAGACCTCGGGTGCGCTGGAGAAGATAGATAGCGAGCTTGATACGCTTTACGCTAAAAAGGACGAAGAGAGCGAGTCGAGAAATTCTCTCTTGCTTCGCCGAGACTCTGTAAATCAGAGAATAGATACCTATCGCGCGATGGAGGAGCAGCTTGAGGGCTACTCGGGCGCGGTAAGATTTGTAATGAAAAAATACGCTGAGGGCGGAATTACCGATAAATACGGCAATAAGGCGGGCAGGATCTACGGACCGCTCTCCAAGCTCATCAGCGTTGAGCAGAAGTACATAACCGCCATCGAGACCGCGCTCGGTCCCAATCTCCAGCATATCGTAGTCGAGGACGAGAGCGTTGCAAAGGCGGCGATGTTCGCGCTCAAAAAGGCTGAGGCAGGAAGAGCGACATTCTTCCCACTCACCTCTATGAGACCGCAGAGCGCGACTTCCGAGATGCGCGAGGCATCGGGATACGCGGGATATATCGCGGTTGCTGACGAGCTTGTCGAGAGCGAGGGAAAGTTCTCTGATATTCTCTCGGGACTTCTCGGCAGAACGCTCATTTTCGACACCATAGACAACGCGACCGCTATGGCAAAGGCTCTGAAGTACAGAGTCAAGGCGGTAACGCTCGACGGTCAGCAGATAAACGTGGGCGGTTCGTTCACGGGCGGTTCGGTAAAGACCAACGCAAATATCCTCGGACGCGCGGGCGAGATCAAGCGACTCTCGGCTGAAGCGGAAGAGCTTGGTGAAAGAATAAAGAAGCTTGATGCGGCTATTAAGGAGACCTTCGATAAGATCGGTGACCTTGAGGACGACAAGGATTCTGCGGAGCAGAAGATCGGACTTGTCAAGGTAATGCGCGACTCGGAAAACGCAAGACTCGAGCAGCTTTCTGCAAAGCTTGAGGCAAACCTCACGCTGACCGAAAAGCTCCGCGAGGACTATGCGGCAATACTGCGCGCAAGAGAGCAGTTTGACGAGGACAAGAAGGCACTTGAGATAAGACTGTGCGAGCTTGAGAAGCAGGCAAGCGAGATAAGCGCGGCGCGTTCGGATATGGATATCAAGCGCAACGGATTTATCGAGTCAAAGGAGGAGGCAGAGGCGAAGATCACCTCGCTCATCATCCTCATCAACCAGATAAAGAGCGACATCGAGACCGAGCAGAGACTCTCGGCTGAGGCGGCAACGCGACTCGATAGCTTTAGCGAGGCACTCGAGCTTCAGGGCAGAAGAAAAGACGAGCTTGAAGCGAAGATCAAGGAATACAGGCTTGATCAGGAGAAGAACCGCAAGCTCTATGCCGAGGCTGACGCACTTCTTCGCGAGCTCAACGAGAAGAGAGCAAAGGTCGAGGAGGGCTCGAGCGAGTTCGAGCGCAGACTTGCAGAGGTCAACGCGAGAATTCGTGAGAAGATGCAGCAAAAGGAAAATATCTTCAAGGAGTACACGAGATTTGAAAACAGACTCGCAAATCTCCGCGCCGAGCAGGACAAGCTTGCGACTAAGCTCTGGGACGACCACGAGCTGACAAGAGCCGATGCCGTGGCGCTCGGATATCCTTCGCTCACTCCCGAAACGAGAGGCGAGGCGGCTGCAAAGCAGATAGAATGCAGAAATAAGCTCAGGGTGCTCGGAAACGTGGACCTTGACGCTGTAAATAAGTATAACGAGATCAAGAAGCGTTACGATGAGATGCTGACGCAGATCACCGACCTCAACAAAGCGCGCGAGGATCTGCTTGAGGTAATTTCGGGACTTGAGGGCGAGATGAAGACGGCGTTCGTCGACTCCTTCAACAAGATCAACGAAAACTTCAACCGCACCTTCTCCGAGCTCTTCGGCGGTGGCTCTGCAGAGATCTCTCTGACCGACCCCGACAACGTGCTTGAGAGCGGAATTGAGATCAAGGCGGCACCTCCCGGAAAGATCATCAAGAATATGGTTCAGCTTTCGGGTGGAGAGCAGGCGTTTATCGCGATCGCACTCTTCTTTGCAATACTGCAAGTGAATCCCACGCCTTTCTGTATACTCGACGAGATCGAGGCGGCGCTTGACGAGGTCAACGTCGCAAGATTTGCGGAGTATATCAAGAGATACTCGGGAGACACGCAGTTCGTTATGATCACACACCGCCGCGGTACAATGGAAGCGGCAAACCGCCTTTACGGAGTTACGATGCCCGAGAGAGGTATCTCGAAGGTGCTCGAGCTCGACGTAGGCGAGATTTCAGGTAAGAAAGGAGAAGACTGGGATGGGATTTTTGGATAAGCTTAAAGCCGGTCTTTCTAAAACTAAAAACGCAATTTTCGGACAGATAGACGAGGTGCTCAAGGCGTTCGTCAAGGTAGACGAGGATCTGCTTGACGAGCTTGAGGAGCTTCTCATAATGTCGGATGTCGGAGTCGGCGCGACTGAGGAGATAATGGAGAGGCTGCGCGACGACGTAAAGTCGGGCAGACTTAAGGAAAAGGATCAGGTCATCGGTGCGCTCAAGACGATACTTGCAGAGATGATTGGAGAGGGCGGAGAGCTTGATCTCTCCACTACTCCCTCGATAATCCTCGTTATCGGCGTCAACGGCGCGGGCAAGACCACCTCGATTGGTAAGATCTCCAACAGACTTATCGCGAGGGGCAAAAAGGTCGTTGTTGCGGCGGCTGATACCTTCAGAGCGGCGGCTATCGACCAGCTCGCAGTGTGGTGCGAGCGTTCGGGTGCGGATATCGTAAAGCAGAACGAGGGAAGCGACCCTGCGGCTGTTGTTTACGATGCGCTCAACTACGCTAAGAAGAGAGGCGCGGACGTGCTGATCATCGATACGGCGGGCAGACTTCACAACAAGACCAACCTTATGAACGAGCTTGCAAAGATCAACCGAGTTATCGACAAGGAATGTCCCGATGCGGCACGCGAGAACCTGCTCGTGCTTGACGCGACCACGGGACAGAACGCGATCCTTCAGGCTAAGGAGTTCAGAAATGCCGCGAATATCACGGGACTTGTGCTCAACAAGCTCGACGGAACGGCAAAGGGCGGAATAGTTATTTCTATCAAGAAGGAGCTTGACATTCCCGTTAAATTCATCGGTGTCGGCGAGAAGATCGACGATATGCAGGAGTTTGACAACGAGGAATTCGTCGAGGCACTGTTCGACTGATATGAAGATAGTTTTAGCATCGAGAAATAAGAAAAAAATAAGCGAGCTGAACGCTCTGCTCGCAAAGCACATCCCCGAGATCGAGGTGCTCTCGCTTGACGATATCGGCTTTGAGGACGAGATCGTTGAGGACGGTGAGGGCTTTTACGACAACGCTTATATAAAAGCAAGCACGGTCGCAAGGCTCGGATATATCGGAGTCGGAGACGATTCGGGACTCTGCGTGGATGCGCTTGACGGCGCACCCGGCGTGTACTCCGCAAGATATGCGGGCGAGCATGGCGACGATTCGGCAAACAACGCGCTCCTGCTCAAGAACCTTGCGGACAAAGAGGACAGAACCGCGCGTTTCGTCTGCGCGATCGCCTGTGTTTTTCCTGATGATGTGAACACCGCACACGTATGTCGCGGCGAGGTCGAGGGAAAGATCATCGACGAGTATCGCGGCGAGGGAGGCTTTGGCTACGATCCGCTCTTCTACTACGAGCCGTTCGGCAAAACGCTTGCAGAGATGAGCGCGGAGGAAAAGAACTCTATTTCGCACAGAGGCAGAGCGATCGAAAATTTTGCACAGATGCTTAAAGAGATCACAGAAGAGAAAGACGAAGAGGAATAATATATGCTTACATCAAAACAGAGAGCTTACCTGCGCGGACTTGCAACGAGCGAGAGCGCGATAATGCAGGTCGGCAAGGGCGGAATTACCGATAACCTCGTAAAGACGGTCTCGGATGCGCTTGAGGCAAGAGAGCTTATAAAAATGAGCGTGCTCGAGAATTCCGAGTACACGCCCAGAGAGAGCGCGGATGCGCTTGCAGAGGCTGTCGGTGCTGACGTCGTCGGTGTTATCGGAAGAAAGATAATTCTTTACCGCGAGTCCGAAAAGCACAAGAGAATAGATTTGGATTGAATTTTTTGCTAAGAATAATTACCAAAAAGGAGGGAAGAGTATGAACGGATACGATCAGCTTCGCGTCGGAATATACGGCGGCACTTTTGCGCCGATACACAACGGTCATATCGTTGCGGCACGCGCGTTTATGGAGCAGATGAAGCTCGATTATATGTTTATAATCCCCACGGGAACTCCGCCTCACAAGCAGATAGACCGTTCGGACGATCCGCTCTTCCGCCTGCGTATGTGCGAGCTTGCCTTTGAGGGCATCGACGGAGTGGTCATTTCGGACTGTGAGATAAAAAGAGGCGGTAGGAGCTATACCTACGACACCTTAAAGGAATTCTCGCGCCCCGACACGCGTCTGTTCTTTATGTGCGGCACGGACATGGTACTGACCTTCGATCAGTGGTACAAGTTTGAGGAGATCTTCAAGCTCTGCTATCCGGTCTACGTGCGCCGAGAGAACGACCCGATAATGACGCAACGCATCGTTGCAAAGATCACCGAGTACTACGAAAAATACGGAGTTATGTTCAGACGAATAGTCACCGATCCTATAGAGCTTTCCTCAACGCAGATAAGAAAGCGAGTTGCCGAGGGCAAGAGCATCTCGGGGCTCGTTCCGCCGAAGGTCGAGAAATTCATCTACGACAACGGTCTTTATATTTCGGAGGGCAAGTGATGCGCTTTACTGATGCACAGATAGACGCGCTTCGAGAGCGCGTGCGCGGCTCGATGTCGGACTACCGCTTCACGCATACCGCAGAGGTCGAGAAGATGGCGGCGCGTATCGGAGAGCTTTACGCACCCGACAAGCTCGATATTCTGCGCGCTGCGGCTCTGCTTCACGACGTGACAAAGGAGCTGACACCCGACGAGCAGATAGAGATGCTCAGAGTTGCGGGCGAGGACGTAGCGGCACTTGAGCTTGCGTCGCATAAGACTTTTCACGCAAGAACGGCGGTCTATGCCATTTTGCGCGACTACCCCGAATTTGCCGACGAAGAGCTTCTTTCGGCGGTGAGATATCACACCACGGGGCGCGCGAATATGAGTATTTGCGAGAAGATAATATTCCTTGCGGACTACATAGATATGTCGCGCAAGTTCGACGATTGCGTGAAGCTCAGAAATTATTTCTGGGATGCGCATCCAGAGAATATGAGCGAGAGCGAGAGGGAGAAACACCTTCTGCAGACCATACTGATCGGTCTTGACTCAACGCTCAGCTCGCTTATCGAGGAGGGCGCGCCTACAGATCCCGACTCGGTGAGTGCGCGAAACTTTATAATCAATCAACTGAAAAAATAACTGAATACCTCTACATATCTTTTTGTTATGTGGAGGGAATATGCCTAAAAAATATATTTACGCTACGCTGATCTTTATTGCTGCGTGCCTTATTCTCGTATCTGCGCTTACCTTTGCGCTTGGCAGAGAGGGCGGGGAGAGCGAGGAGGTCTACTCGCAAAAGCTTGCAAGTGAGAGCTATTGTGCGCTCGTTACGGGGCGCGATCGGGTATCGGGACTTTGCGACGTTATGATGCTCGTCTCGTTCGATCCGTCAAACTCGCGGATATGCGTTTTGCAGATACCGAGAGACACCTATGCGCTATACGGTGACGGCGGCTACCGCAAGATCAACGGAGCACAGCACGCGCTTGGCGAGGACGGGCTTTGCGAGCTTCTCGAGGAGTCGCTCGGAGTGAGGATAGACGGATATGTCTCGCTTGATCTGTCTGGCTTTCGCGAGCTGGTAGATCTGATCGGCGGAGTCGAGATAGAGCTCGAACGACCGATAAAGTACAGCGATCCGTCGCAGGATCTTCGTATTGACCTTGACAGCGGACGGCAGACGCTTGACGGAAAGCAGGCTGAGATGTTCGTGCGCTACAGATCGGGTTATCAGAGGGGCGACCTTGACCGACTCGATGCGCAAAAGAAGTTTTTAGCCGCACTCTTTGGCGCACTCAGACAAAAGGTCAGCATTTCGAACGCGTACGATCTTTTGCAGCTTGCGCTTGGGCACGTGGATACGAACATCAATCCTGCGCTCTGTGTCGCGCTCGGACTCGAGGCACTCGGGGTGGGTAAGGATCAGCTTTGGTTCTGCACGCTTCCGGGCGAGGATCTCGTTTCACGCAAGAGCGGAGCGTCCTTTTACGTTATGTCAAAGAGCCCGACGCAAAGATTGCTCGCAGAGTATTTTGGCGCAGAGGGCGAGCTTGACGGAAAGGGGATATTTCTTAACGGCGACGACCGAGATTTTCTCGAAATATACCAAAAGGACTCAAAAATCGGTATGATTTGCGCCGCCGAGCTTGAAAAGACGAAAAAAGACTGAAATTTGTATTGACAAATCAGCAGTTTTGCATTACAATTATATATTATAGTCATTTATGACAGACGAAAGGAAAATGAAAATGGATCTTAACGAAAACGGATTCGTAACTGAAAATTTGCCCGCGCTCGACGGCTCTGATGCCAAGGGAGTTGCGGATGCGATAGCCGAGATACTTGACTCTAAGAAGGCGAGAGACGTGAAGGTGCTTCACGTTGAGGACAAGACCGTCATCGCGGAGTATTTCGTTCTCTGCACGGGTAATTCCTCGACTCAGGTAAAGGCACTTGCGGGCGAGGTCGAATTCCGCACAGAGCAGCGCGGACTTCCTCCTTATAGCGTAGAGGGAAGAGACAACAACTCATGGATACTTCTCGACTACAGTAACGTTATCGTTCATATATTCAGCCGCGAGGCAAGAGAGTTCTACAATCTCGAGAAGCTTTACGAGGATTAAGAAAATACAGTCATACGACGGAGATATAAAGGATTTACATTAAGATGAAATACGAACATTTGAGTGTTGAAAAGAAATGGCAGGAATATTGGGAGAAAAATCAGACGTTTAAGACTGACGTGTGGGATTTTTCAAAGCCTAAGTATTACGTGCTTGATATGTTCCCGTATCCGTCGGGTGTCGGACTTCACGCAGGTCACCCCGAGGGATATACCGCTACGGACATAGTCTCGAGAATGAAGAGAATGCAGGGCTACAACGTCCTTCACCCGATGGGTTACGACTCTTTCGGTCTTCCCGCCGAGCAGTATGCGGTAAACACGGGCAACCACCCCAACGGATTTACGCAGGAGAACATAAAGACCTTCTCGACTCAGCTCAAGGAGCTTGGATTTGACTACGACTGGAGCAAGATGATCGCGACGAGTGACCCCGAGTTCTACAAGTGGACTCAGTGGATCTTCAAGCAGCTCTATCTCGACGGCTATGCACAGTACATCGATATGCCTGTAAACTGGTGCGAGGAGCTCGGCACTGTGCTCTCCAACGACGAGGTCATCGACGGTAAGTCCGAGAGAGGCGGTTTCCCCGTAATCAGAAAGAATATGAAGCAGTGGGTCATCAATCAGCCCGCGTTTGCCGAGGAGCTTCTCGAGGGACTTGATGAGATCGATTGGCCCGAGTCCACGAAACTTATGCAGAAGAACTGGATCGGCAAGTCGACGGGTGTGGAAGTAAAATTCCAGATCGTCGGCGGCGGTGAGTTCTCTATATTCACCACTTGTATCGAGACTATCTACGGTATCACCTTTATGGTGCTTGCTCCCGACGGAGAGATCGTAAAGCAGTTGATGCCGAGAATTGAAAATAAGGCAGAGGTCGAGGCATATATCGCAGAGACTCTCAAGAAGAACGATATGGACAGAACCGAGCTCAACAAGACCAAGTCGGGCTGTGAGCTCAAGGGCGTTACCTGCATCAACCCTGTCAATAATAAAGAAGTCAGAATGTTTATCGGCGATTTCGTTCTTGCAAGCTACGGCACGGGCGCGGTAATGGCAGTTCCGTCTCACGATCAGCGTGACTTCGAGTACGCTATCGCACATAACATCGATATGATCCAGGTTATCGACGGTGACGAGAAGCTCGGCCACGTGGACGTTAGCGAAAAGGCGTTCGAGAAGGGCGAGTATCTCGGCAAGGGCTACAGACTCATCAACTCCGAGGAGTTCGACGGTCTTACCGTTGAGGAGGCTAAGGAGGCTATCACCTCTAAGCTTGAGAAGATGGGCGTTGCCAAGAGAACCGTCAACTATCACTTCAGAGAGTGGATCTTCGCAAGACAGAGATATTGGGGCGAGCCTGTTCCCGTGGTTCACGGCGAGGACGGCGCGATCCACGTTCTTGACGACGCAGAGCTTCCTTTGGTTCTTCCCGAGCTTGAAAATTATAAGGGTGTTAACGGAAAAGCGCCGCTCGAGAACGCGACCGAGTGGAAGGCTTACGATAAGGACGGCGTGAAGGGCGTAAGAGAGACCTCCACGATGCCAGGCTCTGCCGGCTCGAGCTGGTACTTCCTGCGCTACATCGATCCCAACAACGACAAGGAATTCGCGAATGCAGAGCTGCTCAAGCACTGGATGCCTGTCGACCTCTATATAGGCGGCCCCGAGCACGCAGTCGGACATCTTATGTATTCGAGAATCTGGAACAGATATCTTTACAATAAGGGACTTGCTCCCACTAAGGAGCCTTTCAAGAAGCTCGTTCACCAGGGAATGATCCTCGGTGCAAACGGCATCAAGATGGGTAAGCGTTTCCCCGAGTTCGTAGTAAATCCGAGTGACGTAGTCCGCGATTACGGCGCAGATACCCTCAGACTCTACGAGATGTTTATGGGACCGCTTGAGGTCTCGAAGCCCTGGAGCAATCAGGGTGTTGAGGGCGCAAGACGATTCCTCAATCGTGTATGGGCGTTCTTCACCGAGCCTGAGAATCTCATCGACGGCGAGCTTCCCGCACTTGAGAAGCTTTACCACAAGAGCGTAAAGAAGGTCACCGAGGACTTTGAGAAGCTCGCGTTCAACACCGCGATCTCGAAGATGATGATCTTCGTAAACGCAGTTTACAAGGAAGGCAAGTGCCCCAGAGCATATGCCGAGGGACTTATCAAGATGCTTTCCTGCATCGCACCTCACATCTGTGAGGAGATGTGGTCGCTGCTCGGTCACAACGATACTATCGCATACGAGAGCTGGCCTACCTACGACGAGTCCAAGACTGCGGACGACAGCGTTGAGGTCGTTCTTCAGATCAACGGCAAGCTCAAGGGAACCATTATGCTCCCCGTAAACTGCCCGAAGGATGACGCTATCGCGGCGGCAAAGGCAGACGAGAGAATAGTGGCTGCTATTGACGGTAAGACGATCGTCAAGGAGATCGCAGTTCCCAATAAGATAGTTAATATCGTAGTAAGATAAAAATGACACGGATGCCGCGAGTGTGGTATCCGTGTTTTTTGTTAAGGAGGACGTTATGTTCAAAAAAGCAATTCCGATATTTGCCAAGGGAGAAGAGAAGAGCCTTAATTATCCGCTGACGCTGTGCGCGACGACAGACTCGCTTGAGGGTGCTAAGCTCTATATAAGCGCGTTTTCGTTCTACCGACTCTACGTCAACGGCAGCTTCGTGTGCAGCGGACCTGCACGCACTGCTAAAGGATATGCAAGAGTAGACGAAATAGAGCTTGATAAGTATAATATCGACGGAGAAAACAGCATCGAGATACAGAGCGTAGGATATAACTGCGGCTCGCTCTCGACGGCAAGACAGAGCTCGTTTATTGTCTGCGAGCTTCGACGCGACGACGAGGTGATCTTATATACGGGAAGAGATTTCGAGGGCTACTGCGACTTCCGCCACGTACGCGAGACCGAGAGATACTCGGCGCAACGACATTTCAGCGAAATACGGCGCGTGTATGAGGGCGACTTCAGAGTGCGCTCACAGAGAGTAGAGCTTTGCGCGGCGGCGAACACACCGAAATATCTTGAGCGACACGTGCCAATGCCGACCTTCGAGAGCGTAATGGCAGAAGGCTTTGCTTCAAAGGGTAGCTTTGCGTTTGATGCGACACTGCCCTGCAGACCTACGCGTTCGTCCTTTTATATAAGCGAGGAGTGGGGGAGATTTGAAGAGGATGAGATCCCATCAAAGCCTTTTCGTTGGGTACAGCAACAGAGATGCAAAAAGGAGTTCGGCGAGGGTGCTTTCCCGATAACGCTGAGCGCGGGTGAGTACGTGACTGTCGATATGTCGCGCATCGAGTGTGGATTTATCTCGCTTTTCGGCAAGGCGCTTGAGAACTCTGACGTGGTCGTCGCCTTCAGCGAGCTTTGCGATCCCGACAGCTTCGCGTTTACCGATATAAATTGCCAGAATGTAATAGAATATTTTATAGACGGGGGAACGAAGATCGACGAACAGAGCTTCGAGCCAAATACCTGCAGGATCGCGATGATCATGGTCAAGAGCGGATGCGTGGAGATAGAGTCCTTCGGTATCCGCACATATGAGTTCGATCGAGGCAGATTTATCAAACATGAGATAAAGGACCGTGAGCTTGCAAGGATATACTCTGCGGCTGAGGCGACATTTGCTCACAACGCGGTAGATCTCTATAGCGACTGCCCCTCGCGTGAGCGCGCGGGATGGCTCTGTGACTCATATTTTACGGGCAGAGCCGAGTATTTTCTTACGGGAAAGAGCGTGATCGAGGATTCTTTCCTTGAAAATTACCGCCTCTACGAGAGCGACGGAACTTTCCCCGAGGGAATTTTGCCGATGTGCTATCCCTCCGACGCGCACGATGGCAACAAATTCATTCCGCAGTGGGATATGTGGTATGTGCTTGAGGTCAAGGAATATCTCACCGAGCGCAACAAGAGCATCGACAAGGAGCTTTTCAGAAAGAGCGTTTGCGGAATCGTTGAATTCCTTGAAAAGCACGAAAATGACGACGGACTTCTGCAAAATCTGCCGAGCTGGAACTTTGTTGAATGGTCGAACGCAAACGATTGGGTGCAGGACGTAAACTACCCGACAAACTTCCTTTACGCCGAGGTGCTTCGCGCGGCGGGCGAGCTTTACGGTCGCTCCGATTGGAGAGAGAAGGCAGAGCGAGTCGCTATGAGGGCGCGCGAGCTCTCGTTTGACGGCGAGGTCTTTATTGACAACGCCACTCTTACCGACGGAGTGCTCGTCAACACCAGGAATTCCTCTGAGGCAGGGCAGTATTACGCGATACTCTTTGGTGCGTTCGATATAAATTCACCAAAGTACGCAAAGCTCAAGGCTCATATCTTTGATAATTTCAAAAATTTCAACACCGAGGGCAGAGGCTTTGTCCCGGTCAACGCATTTATCGGATTTTATCTGAAGATGTGCGCGCTGATGAAGATGGGAGAGCGCGAGCTTCTTGAAAAGGTAGTCAAGGATTTCTTTGGCGGTATGGTAGAGTCGACGGGTACGCTTTGGGAATACGCGCAGAGAAAAGGCAGTCACGATCACGGATTTGCATCCTTTGCGGCGATTGCTATAGATTTTATTGAAAACTGTTAGAAAAAGCGGGGGAGTTTTATGAAGCCTGAGTTTATTTGCCATAAGGATTTTGCCGCCGAGCACCCGAAGAATATGTTCCACAAGGAAGAGGAGCGCCTCGACCTTGCCGAAAAGGACGAAAAATATCTTAACCGACATATTCTTTTCCGCAAAAAGCTCTTTTTGGAAAGTACCGAGGGCGCAATTCTGAAGATAAGCGCGGACGATTACTATAAGCTCTATATCAACGGAAAATTCGTCACCATGGGCCCCGCGCCCTCCTATCCGCAGTGCTATAACTACAACGAAATAGATGTAACCCCCTACCTCTCGCTCGGTGAGAATACCTTCGCGGTGCATACTTACTACCAAGGGCTTATCAACAGAGTATGGGTGTCGGCTGACAGACGGCAGATGCTCTGGTTTGAGCTGAGTGTGGGTGGCAAGACCGTTGCGGTCAGCGACCGCTCTTGGAAATGCGCTGAGCACAGCGGTTATTTCGCCATAAGAAAGACCGGACTCGAGGTGCAGTTTATGGAGTGCTATGACTCGCGCTCCCCTAAGAAGAGCTTCTTTGCTCCCGATTTTGACGATAGCGCGTGGGAGAGCGCGTGCGTGTACGAGAACGCCGACTATACGCTTGTCCGTCAGACAACCGAGCAGATAGAGACTTACAGACTTGACCCAAAGATCACCGAGAGCAGAGGAAATACTCTCTATCTCGACTTCGGGCGCGAGACGGTAGGCTATCTTTGCGCTCGCGCTACGGGAAAGAGCGGAGACGAGCTCGTTTTGCGCTACGGCGAGGAGCTGAACGAGGACGGATCTGTCAGATACAAGCTGCGCTGCAACTGCTTCTATGAGGAAAGATGGATACTTTCGGACGGCGAGAGCGAGCTTGATCAGTACGATTACAAGGCGTTCCGCTATGCAGAGATAGTTCTTCCCGATGGAGTGCAGATCGAGGACGTTTATATGCTCGTCCGCCACTATCCGTGCATTGAGCGCGCAAGCTTTGACGCCGATACGCCCGAGCTTGAGGCGATAGTGCGGCTCTGCGCCGATACGATCAAGTACGGTATGCAGGAAAACTTCGTTGATTGCCCTACGCGCGAGAAGGGGCAGTATCTCGGCGACGTGTCGGTCGCGGCGCGCGCACACGCGGTGCTGACGGGCGACACGACGATGATGAAAAAGGCGATTGCCGATTTCTGCCACTCCTGCTTCATCTGCGACGGAATGATGGCGGTCTCTACCTCATCCTTGATGCAGGAGATAGCCGACTATTCCTTGCAGTTTCCCGCGCAGGTGCTCTGGGTATACAGAACCGACGGAGATATTGAATTTCTCAGATCTTCCGCGCCCTATGTCAGCCGAGTCTATAATTATTTCCTCGGATATGAGCGCGAGGATGGACTCATCGAGGGGGTATACGACAAATGGAATCTGGTCGATTGGCCCGCAAATCTGCGCGACGGCTATGATTTTCCGCTCACAAGACCGATAGGTGACGGAGTGCACAACGTGCTGAATGCCTTCTGGTGCGGATTTTTGCAGGCGACTGACGAGATCTATCGAATCCTCGGACTTGCACAGACGGGCAAGACCGAGAGGGCGATCGATTCGTTTATAAAATGCTTCTACTCGGAAGAGAGCGGACTTTTCTGCGACTCGGTCGAGCATACGCACTCCGCGGTGCACTCGAACATACTGCCTCTGCTTTTCGGCATTGGCTCGCGCGAGTGCCACGCGAGAATAGTTGAGCTGATAGAGAGAAAGGGGCTCTCCTCGATGGGAGTCTATATGGCGTATTTCGCGCTGGCGGCACTCAAGGTGCGCGGCGAGTACGAGCTTGCAAAGAAGCTGATCTGCGATCCTGCCTGCTGGCTCAATATGCTCTCCGAGGGCGCGACTACCACCTTTGAGGCGTGGGGAAAGGATCAGAAGGGCAACACGAGTCTGTTTCACCCCTGGGCGACCGCGCCGCTGATAATACTCTCGAAGAACACACCGGCTTATTAAAATAATGGTGAGAAAATGAAAAATATATTAAATATAATCAACTTTGTCCGCGCTATCGAGCCGCGACCGAACAGAAATATTGATATGCAGGAGCCGATGCGCGAGCAGATAAGGCTTCTGCGCGAGAATAGCCTTCGCGGCACTTTTCTGTTGCAGTACGACACGCTCATAGATCCCGCGTTCGACACGTTGATCGAGGATGCGGCGACCTTTTGCGAGATCGGACTCTGGCTTGAGATAGTCAAGCCGCAGGTCGAGGCGATCGGGCTTGAATGGAAGGGAAGATACCCTTGGGATTGGTACAACGACGTGGGATTTCTCATTGGCTACGAGCCCGAGCAGCGATTTCGCCTTATCGACGTGGCTATGGATCGCTTCAAAGAGCGTTTCGGGCACTATCCCGAGTCGGTCGGTAGCTGGCATATCGACGCTCTGTCGCTCAAATACCTCGACGATAAGTATAAAATAAGCGCCGCCTGCATCTGTCGCGATCAGATCGGTACGGACGGATACACGATGCAGGGCGGATACTACAATCAAGCTTATTATCCGAGCGTCAACAATATGTTCTGCCCCGCAACTACAAAGGAAAAGCAGATAAATATTCCCGTATTCCGCATGCTCGGTTCTGATCCGATTTTAGCCTACGATTATCAGGTCGTGAACTACGGACAGACACAGTGCCCGACCTTAGAGCCTTCACAGCTCGCGCGCTTTAACGATTGGACCGATTGGTTCTTTGAGGCGATGTTTGAGCAAGGTCACGGACTTTGCTTCCAATACGCGCAGGCGGGTCAGGAGAACAGCTTCGGCTGGCAGAGAATGAAGGATGGACTTGAGTACCAGATGCCTCTCATCGCCAAAAAGGCAGAGGAAGGCGAGCTCTCTGTGATGACGCTTGGCGAGAGCGGAAGATGGTATAAATCGCGCTTTGACTCTACACCTGCGGCAACTGCGGTCGGACTTGGCGCGTGGAAACACCCCCATCTCAGCTCGGTGTGGTACAATTGCAAACGCTACAGAGTAAATCTGTTTTTAGACGGTAAGGTCGCAAGATTTCGCGATGCTTATATCTTTGACGAAGATTACCGCGAGCATTATCTTGACACTCGCTGTGACACCCACGCGTGTGAGTTCCGCAATCTGCCCGTGATGGACGGAGTGATCTATTCGAATGCGGCGGAGGATATCCTCGCGGGCGTGTATTTTACGCGTGGCGGTGAGAGGATAGAGTGGGATGAGATGCGCTACCGCGAGCTATCAGAAAGTGTTGCCGAGGTGACGCTGATCTCGGCGGGCGGATGCGCGAGAGTGACGCTCTCCGAGGGCGGAATTGAGATATCCTCAGATATAGATGGCTTTGCGCTTACACCCGAATACGACAAAGAGCGCGTGTACGGTCGCGTCAACGAGGGCGACAAATTTGCCAATTCCAACAACAAAAAGACCGCGCTCAGCTTTATCGATCGCGCGGCGGCAGAGAAGGACAGAATAGTTTTCTCGATAAACGGCTTTGAGTACGGCGTGAAGGTCGAAGAGGGCGTACTTTGCGCGGATTTTTCTATCTCGGCGAGCGACGGAAAAATAAAGTTGATGCCTTTTTAGAAAAAATCAGCAATAAAAACAATAAATAAGAAAAAAAACTATTGACAAACAGAAAAAAATAATGTATAATAGTAACGATTTTGATTGCTCCGGCAATATGCGGAGGGAGGGAAAACAGAAATGGCAGAGATCAGAGTAAAGGAAGGCGAGTCTTTGGACAGCGCACTCCGTCGCTTTAAGAGAGCTATGGCTCGTTCCGGCGTCCTTACCGAGCTTCGCAAGAGAGAACACTATGAGAAGCCCAGCGTAAAGCGCAAGAAGAAGTCCGAAGCTGCTCGCAAGAGAAAGTATAAGTAATTTCCTTGCAGATTTCATTATTAAAAGCAAAACAGAGCTGAATTTTCAGCTCTGTTTTTGTTTTTATATTTTTATCATAATTTCATCATAATCGCGTCAAACGGCGGTACGCTCAGCTCGACGCCGTCTACCGTGCATTTTGCCTCGTTCTCGTCGGGATTGACGAGAATAAGCACGCGACTGCCGTCGGATTCTTCCCAAGATGAAGAGAGCAGCGCGGGCAGAGTGACGCTGCGACCGTAGTCGCGGATCTCGAAGCTTTGCGATTCGCATTCTATCTCGGGCGACGCGGTCATCCTTCCTGCATAGAGATAGGGCTTTGCGCTCTCACGGTAGAAGCGCGTGAGATTTGAGATCAGAGCGAGAGCTTTTTCTCTGTCGGGAAGACGAGAGAAATCTCTCATTCCCCAATAAGACGCGGGCTCGCCGTTCTCTGTCAGCACGAGTGTCATACTGTCGCCTATCGAGAAGGAGTAGGCGAGGCGGTATCTGAGTGTGTCGGGTGTGTCGGAGAATGGGCAGCAGACTTGATTGCCCATAAAATTGCGGACGTATTCGTGATAGATATAAGAGTAGAGAGGAACGGATCTGCCGAAAAAGTAATTCAGCTCAAAGCGGTTGTCGCTGAACTGCAGAGAGGGAATAAACGGCTCGGAGGAGGCTGACTCACATCCAAACAGCGTACCGTTTGCGCGTTCCTTCCAATCCGAGAGCATATTCTGCATGCTCTCTGTCATCCACGCGCCCGGAGCAGGAGCGTGTCCGTGCTCGCGACTATAGCAGAAATACTGCCCTCCGCCGTGGTTTTGGTCGAGTATCTGCACGTAGTCAAGCTCGCTCTCAAAAAGCGGCGCGTAGGCATCGTCCAAAAGCCTTCTTCCAAGTTCTGAGGCGGGGCAGATGTCATACCCCGAGCGTTGATCGGTGCATATGTTGCTGATCGCGACCTTTCCGTCGGGACCTGCGCACATTCCTCTCCAAAGCTCGCCCTTTTCGTATTCCTCAGCCTTGCTGTAGCTCTCGATCAGATTGCTTTGCAGAGTGTAGCCAAAGCCCGAGCAATATACGCCGAGCATATCGCCGCTCGCGTGAAGGGTGCTCATAAACTCGTCGAAATTCTCTGCGTCTCCAAAGGGCGGCCAGACGTGAGGTGGTGCCCAGGGAGCAGTGCCCTCCCAGTGCATAAGAAGCACGAGCAGGCGGGCATGGCAAGCCTCCTTTATTCTATCGAGCGCGGGGAGGGCATTCGTATACGGGTACATTTTGTTCGGTTTCATCTCGTCGGTGTCGTGCAGACCGCGACTAGGATAGGTCACGACGAGGGGAGAGTCGGAATACCACTCGGGAAGAGCGAGATTGTCTGCAGTTTTACATAGACCTGCAGGCAGATGTCTCTCGAACCACTTGCGGTATCTCTCTGCGGCGGACTCCCATCGACCGTCGGTCACGGCAAAGACGACCGGGAGATCGGGCAGGTAGCTCTCGCCAAATCCGATGCCGCAGAAGAGCCTGAAGCCAATTGTCAGACCGTCCGCGTCTGAGCGCATAATTATCTCCTTCGGCGCGCGCTTTGAGTCGTGTGCGCCGATATAAAGACCGACGTCCTCCCAAAGATACGCGAGCATCTGCGAGCATACCATATTGGGAAATACCGAAAAGCATCCCTTCGAGGGATATTGCGCCTCACCTTGATTTAACCATATATTGTTCCAAAGGTCAGAGTCGTCTATCAGCGCGCCTTCGTTGTAGGGAAAAAGGATACGGCTTTTGCTTTTAGGTTTGACCTTCGGGAGCGTGAGGACAGGAAAATCTATGCATTCGATGAAGTATCGGTCATCCGCGGAGTTTGCCGCGATGCGCCATTCAGCCTCGCCGAAGCTTTCCTTTAATAATACGCGAACGGAAAAATCCGCCGCCGCAAAGCCGTCGTAGATCGCTCCGTCATCCTGCACAGTGCAGACTGCGGCGTCAAAGCTCGATAAATTCACCGCCTTGCCGTCTCTGCTTCGCAGGCGAATGCTAAAGAGCGGCGAGGGCGAGACGAGTCGCTCCTGCCCCCCGATCGTGAGAGAGGCTATACAGCCATTCTCAAAATCGACCGAGAGAGTAGCGTTGTTTAAATTGAGAATTTTCATATTTTCCTCCTATTATGTACAGATCAGATTGAGATCCCACGCGGGAATATAGGGATAGCGGCGGTAATAAAGCTTGTAATCGGGGCGAAGCGCGTGTATCTGCAGAGGTAGCGCGAAGATATCCTCGCTCTTGTGGTAGGCAGAGACGAGCAGAGCGGGGCGGTGCGAGATAATAGTCTTTCGCGAGCCCTCGATCGCCTCGCGCTCAGCTCCCTCGACATCGTATTTGATATAATCCACGCGCTGACCGCCTAGCACCGAGTCCAGCGAGCGCGCCTCGACCTCGACCGATTTCGCGGTCTTTCTCGGAGCGAACACGCCCGAGTTGCGATTGCCCTCGCCGCCAAAGATAAGCGTTCTGTCCTCGCTCCACGCCGCTGCGTTGAGAGGCAGAAGAGCGACGTCGCCGTCAAAGCTCTCGCAGTATTCTGAAAGCTTTCTGAAGTTGCGACGGTCGGGCTCGAATGCGTGTATCCTCTCGATGTTCGGTGAATATCTCATCAGCTCGCGCAGAGTGTCGCCGTTGTACGCGCCAAGGTCTGCGGCAGAGCGGAAATCTTTTGCGCCGAGCAGGGAATAGCTCTCGTCCTTGTCACACTCGGCGTCAAAGAGATAGCAGAGCTTGCCCGTCAGCTTGTACAGTATCACGTTTTCGTATATTTTCTTTGACTCGTCGTCAGCGAGCAGCGAGTGCACGCGCTTGATATCGTCTTTGTGGGAGTTGAAGAATTCGTAGTTGAATATCTCACCCTCGCACACGGGCACGTCGGGCGCGTAGGTCTCGCACTCGGAGTCGACCTTGCGAAAAAGCTCAAGCACGTCAGGCAGAGAAGAGCCGAACGAGAGCAGAACTATGATATTTTCCGCGCCGTACTTTTCCTTTATGTCAGAGAAAGACAGAACGACCTTGCCGTGAAAGGAGTGACCGCGCACAAATCCGTCGCTCGCGAAGAAATCGACGACCTCGATGCCGTAGCACTCGCAGACGGCGAGTATCTTGTCGGCGCCGTTGCCCATTCCGTACATAACTATTTTTTTGTCGGTTGCGGCAAGATGCTGCCAGAGGTCGAGTGGTGGTAATTTTTCACAAAAATTCATAATAACTCCTTGACGGCGATTTTTAAGTGTGCTATAATTATTCTATATATTATTTTAGCATATAACGGAGGAAAAATCAAGATGGATTGCTTATTCTGTAAAATAATCGAGGGAGCTATCCCCTCAAGTAAGGTATATGAGGACGATATGTGCCTCGCGTTCCGTGATATCAACCCCCAGGCGCCCACTCATATTCTCGTTATCCCTAAAGTGCATATCGCCTGCCTTGACGAGATCAACGCAGAGAACAGCAAGTATGTTGCGCATATCTTCGAGTGCATCCCGAAGATCGCGGCGGCAGAAGGACTCACAAACGGCTACCGACTTATATCCAACTGCGGCGCTGACGCTTGCCAGAGCGTAAAGCATCTGCATTTCCACATTCTCGGTGGCAAACAGCTCCCCGAAAACATGGGTTAAGTAATGGGACCCGGAATGCCTCCCTTTGACAGAAGGGACAGAGAGAACAAGATCGAGACTCCAAAGGGCTTTTCTGACCTTCCAAGATTTTTGCGAGAGCTTATAGGTGGATTTTTCAAGCGACTCGCGTATATATTCAAGATGGTGTGGGAGACGGGACACTGGATATTTGCCTGCCTTCTGCTTGCAGCCGTGCTCAGCGGACTTATACCCGTCATCAGCTCGGTGATATCCAAGGACATCCTCAATGAGCTTCAGCGATTCTCGGCATCAGAGGTAAAGACTACCTTCTGGGCGTCGTCGGTGGCTCTGCTCATTCTGTATATGTTCATCTTC
Organism: Clostridia bacterium; assembly: GCA_017935225.1. Taxonomy (GTDB): domain Bacteria; phylum Bacillota; class Clostridia; order Oscillospirales; family CAG-272; genus HGM12713. Next base: position 27,245 of record JAGBIA010000027.1, read on the forward strand.
CACATTATGCAGGATCTTGCCTCACGTCTTAACTCCTTTGTTACGCGAATTGCGGGCGAGAAGGTGGTAAGATACGTCAAGCTGCAGATAATGCACAAGGCGAAGGAGCTTGACCTCGCTTCCTTCGATATGCCCGAGTTTTACGAAAAGCTCGAGAACGCCAACCGCGAGGCAGGGCACAGACCTATTCAGGTCATCAACCAAACTCTCAGCATCTTCAGCGGTATCATCAAGCTCGTCAGCTATACGCTGATCCTTGTTGCCGCACCTGATATGTGGTGGATGGTGCTTGTTATGGCGGCGATCTCGGTGCCTAAGGCGATCATCAATTTCGGATACCGTCGCAAGACCTTCAGATACATCCGCCGTCGCTCCAAGGAGCGCAGACAGATGAATTATTATTCTGACCTTTTAGTCAACAAGGATATGGTCAAGGAGGTCAGAATGTTCGATCTCGCGGACGAGTTCACCGAGAGATACGATCAGGCTTTCGGCATATACTACAAGGGTATGCGCTCGCTTATCGTAAAGGAAAATCTGTGGCATATCACGATGAGCATAATATCCTCGCTCGTTACCTGCCTTATGTACCTTCTTATTGCAAATAAGGTGTTCGTCGGAGATATAATGATCGGTGACTATTCACTCTACACGGGCGCGCTTATGGCGGTCTCGTCTAGCGTCGTCGCACTTATCGAGCATTCCGCACAGATCTACGAGGGCACGCTCTTTATCGACAACCTCATCTCCTTTATCGACGAGAAGCCCACCGTCGTTCCAAGTACAAGTACACCCGAGAAGGTGGCGCACGGCTCTCCGCATACCATCGAGTTTGAGAACGTGAGCTTCGCGTATCCAGGCAAGGACAAGCTCGTGCTCAAGAACATAAACCTCAAGTTCCGCCCGGGCGAGACGGTAGTGCTCGTCGGTCTCAACGGCGCGGGAAAGACCACCTTTATCAAGCTTCTCACCCGACTTTACGATCCTACCGAGGGAAGAATACTGCTTGACGGCAAGGATCTGCGCGAGTACGATACGCGTGATCTCTACAATATGTTCGGTATAATCTTCCAGGACTTCGGCAAATATGCCGCAAGCGTAAAGGAAAATATCAGCTTCGGTGATGTGCGTCGCGAGAGAGTAAGCGACGATGAGATATTCGCGGCGGCTAAGCAGGCAAACGCAGAGGACTTCATCGAGCGTATGCCGCAGAGCTACGACACGCCGCTTATGCGCTACTTCGAGCAGGAGGGCATCGAGCCTTCGATCGGTCAGTGGCAGAAGCTCGCGATCGCAAGAGCCTTTTACAGCAATTCCGATATCCTCATTCTCGATGAGCCAACCGCGTCTCTCGATCCGATAGCCGAGCAGGAGATCTTCAAGCAGTTCGACGAGCTCCGTCAGGATAAGACCACCATCTTCGTCTCGCACAGACTCTCGAGCGCGACTGTCGCATCAAAGATAGTAGTGCTTGAATACGGCGAGCTTGTGGAGGAGGGAACTCACCACGAGCTGATGGAAAAGCGCGGCAGATATTACGAGCTCTTCTCGACACAGGCGAGCAGATATATTGAAGCAAGTGTGGAAGATCAGCATAGAAAAATGCGAAAGTAGGCTTGTAAACATCAAAAAAGTTGACTTTTTTGTTCAAAAAGTGTCGAAATAGTGAATTTTTTTCAAAAAATACTTGACAAATTTAAGTAGCTGTTATATACTGTTTATATCACTTTTATACTGTATTGGTATAATATAAATCAACAAAGGAGAAATTTCTATGAATTGTACAAAGTGTAACAGTCCCGTGGAAGACGGTGCGCTTTTCTGTGCTGAGTGCGGCGATCAGTTTGCTGTAAACGAGCAGAAGGCAAAAGTAAATAAGGCATATGAAGACACAAAGAACCTTATTGCAAAACAGCTTAAGTCTCCTATCTTTCTGATAGTTGCGATCTTGTTTTCGGTAACATTCTTAGGTCAGGTGATCTCTATGCTCACCGGAGGTATCTCCGCGATCCTCGGCGGAATTCTTCCGTTCATCTTCATGCTTATCGCTACTATCGGTCTTTGGAAAGCTTACGCTGGTAAGGACATTTCCAAGTCTCTTCGTCAGGCATCCATTTTTGATGCGTACACAAGAGTTATGTATACTATCAGCATAGTTCTTATCTCCATCGTCGGTGTGGCTACATTTGTTATGCTGCTTGTTGCAGGGCTCAGTGCAAATGATTTCGCTTCCGATCTTGGTGAAGAAGAAGCAGGCGGAGCATTACTTGGCGGCGGCATCGTAGCTGCTCTTGTAGTTCTCGTAGTATTTGCAATCATTATCACCGTTGTATCTATTTTCAGAGGTATCTACGCTAATAGAAGAGCATACTTCAAGCTTGTTTCTGTTACTGCTGAAACGGGTGAATACAAGGCAGTTAAGGCTCCCGTTGTAGGTTCCTATGTTCTCGGCGGATATGCAGTTCTCAGTGCAGCGTTCCCCATCATTATGGCTATTTCCGGTAAGGCTATCATTGAGGCACTTCTTGGCGGCGCCCTCGACGAGCTCGACGGAATCGGCGAAATGGTTGATATGATCCTTAACACCATTGTAGGCACTGCCATTATTTCCGGTCTTAGCAACCTTGTCAGCGGTGGATATCTTATCCTTTCTGCTGTTTGGATGTCTAATGTACATAAGGCAGAGACGGCAAACAAGGCTGTTATAACCGCAGAGTGCGCTCGTCTTGAAGAGATCGAGGTTGCTACTAAGGAAGCGATCATTAAGGCAGAGAAGAAGAAGCGCGACGAGGAGAACGAAAGACTCCGCGCTATCGAGGCTGAAAGAGCTGCTGCAGAAGAAAAATCCAGACAGGCTCAGGCTGCAATGCAGGAACAGCAGCAGAAGATGATGCAGATGATGATGCAGCAGATGATGCAGGCAAACGGAATGAATGTTCCCACTGCCCAGCCCGAAGAGGCACCTGCCGAAGCACCTGCTGAAGAAGAAATCCCTGAAACTGTTAAATAATTTGCAGAGTTTATAGCGATTTGAGGCCTTAGATAAAAAAATTAAATAAAAACTCCCGTTGCAGCAAAAAAACTGTTGACAACGGGAGCTTTTTTTAATATAATAGTATAGTACAATTATTTTAGCAAAGGCAGATTTAAATTATGAAAGTTAAAGTAGTAAAATTCGGCGGAAGTTCGCTTGCGGACGCCGAGCATTTCAAGCAGGTAGCAAGCATAATCAAGGCTGACCCCCATCGCCGTTACGTAGTTCCGTCTGCGCCCGGCAAGCGATTCAAGGAAGATACCAAGGTCACCGATATGCTTTACGAGTGCTACGAAAAGATCCGTAACCACGAGAACATCGACGAGCTTTACGCAAAGATATCCGACAGATACAATTCCATCATCGAAGGACTCGGACTCGATTTCGATATCTCGGGTGAGCTTGAATACGTAAAGAACGCTATGATGCACCGCTCCGGCCGTGACTTTGCGGCAAGCCGCGGTGAATATCTCAACTCGCTCATTCTTGCAAAGTACCTCAAGTTCGACTTTATCGACGCTGAGAACGTTATCTACTTCAAGGATAACGGCACGCTCGACGAGGAAAAGACAAATGAGACTATGCGTGAGGAGCTTATGCAGCACAGAACCGCGGTAATTCCCGGATTTTACGGTGTAATGCCCAACGGAACCATCAAGACATTTTCGCGTGGCGGCTCGGATATCACGGGCTCTATCGTTGCGCGCGCACTTGATGCCGATCTGTACGAGAACTGGACCGACGTTTCGGGCTTCCTTATGGCAGACCCCAGAATTATAGACGATCCCTGTCCTATCAAGACCATCACCTACAGAGAGCTTCGCGAGCTTTCTTACATGGGCGCGACCGTGCTCCACGAGGACGCGATCTTCCCCGTAAAGAACGCAAGCATTCCGATAAACATCAAGAATACCAATCGCCCCCAGGATCCCGGTACGATGATCGTTGCCGAGAACGTAAGCGACTTCGACCCCGAGAAGATCATCACGGGTATCGCGGGCCGTAAGGGCTTCTCGGTCATCACGATCGAGAAGGATATGATGAACTCTGAGGTCGGATACGTACGAAAGGTCCTTGAGGTACTTGAGGACAACGATATCTCCTTTGAGCATCTCCCCTCGGGAATTGATAATATGAGTGTAGTCATCGAAAGTCGAGTTCTTGATGGCAGACGCGATAAGGTGCTGACCTCGATCAACAGATCGGTCCGTGCCGACAGCATCACCATAGAGGACGGACTCGCGCTCGTCGCAGTCGTAGGTCTCGGTATGGTCAAGTACAAGGGAACTGCGGCAAGAGTATTCAACGCGATCTCGAACGCGGGCATCAACATCCGTATGATCGACCAGGGCTCGAGCGAGTTCTCGATCATCGTCGGCGTTGAGGAGCACGACTTCAATAGCACGCTCGCCGCGATCTACAACGAATTCGTAAAATAAGTCTTTCACAAAAGCTCCGACACCGTCGGGGCTTTTAGTCTGTCGAAAAACTTATCGAGAAGATGCTAATATAGAAACTTGAACAAACCAAAGGCTCTCCTCTTAGGAGAGATGGACGCGTATGCGGACTGAGAGGTTATTAGCAGCAAGCTTTCTTTTGATTGCTTTTTAAAATAAATTGACGAAAAAATAAAAAAATCGCAACAAAAGAAGTATATTTGAGTTTTTTTGCGTACATTATAATTGTCTTACAAAAATGCAAGGAGGTAGAGCCGTGGAGATAAAAAGCGTAGTTGACCGCTGCCTTGAAAATGAAAGACTCAATCTGTCGGCGTATGCCTTCAGAACTGCGGATACGCGAGGAAGAGAAAAGCCTATCGTGCCGAGCAACGTGCGTACCGAGTTTCAGCGCGACAGAGATAAGATAACCCACTCGCAGTCTTTCCGCAGACTTATGTACAAAACGCAGGTATTTCTGTCTCCTACGGGAGATCACTACCGCACGCGTATGACTCACACGCTTGAGGTCACGCAGATCGCGAGAAGCATCGCGCGCGCACTCAGGCTCAACGAGGATCTGACCGAGGCGGCGGCTCTCGGACACGATCTCGGACATACTCCGTTCGGGCACGCAGGCGAGTACGCGATGCAGAAATGCTTTGATGCGGAGTTCACGCACTACAAGCAGAGTCTGCGAGTCGTAGAGCTGCTTGAAAACGACGGAAACGGACTTAACTTGACGTGGGAGGTCAGAGACGGAATAGTCAACCACACGGGAAAGCATATGGCGTCAACGCTTGAGGGAGTGATAGTCAAATATGCAGACCGTATCGCATACATAAACCACGATATCGACGATGCCTGCAGAGCGGGCATCCTTTCGGAGCGCAACATTCCCGTCGCACTTCGCGATATTCTTGGAGAAGGGCACTCGGACAGAATAAATAATATGGTAATGTCGCTCGTTCGCGAGAGCGAGGGCAAGCCGTATATCGCTATGGAACCCGAGATAAGCGCGGCGACGGACAGCCTGCGTTCCTTCCTTTTTGAGCGAGTGTATCTTAATCCTTTGGCTAAATCCGAAGAGAGCAAGGCGCAGGATATGCTTATGTTCCTCTTCGAATACTACGTCAAGCACCCCGAGAAGCTCCCCGACGTCTACCGCAGAAGATGCGGTGTTGACAGCGTCGAGAGATGCGCTTGCGATTTTATCGCGGGAATGACCGACAGATACGCAATAGAGGTTTACACCGACCTCTGTATCCCGAAGGTATGGAAGGGAATAAGATGAGCCAGATCCCAAGAGAGATAATTGACGAAATAATACACAGAAGCGACATCGAGCAGGTGATAGGCTCGTACGTCACTCTGAAAAGAGCGGGCTCGAACCTCAACGGACTCTGCCCGTTCCATAATGAAAAAACACCGTCATTTACCGTGTTTCCTGCGACCAAGAGCTTTTATTGCTTCGGTTGCGGAGCGGGCGGAGATGCCATAACATTCGTTATGCGTACCGAGAACCTCGATTACCGCGCGGCTCTCGAAGTTCTCGCACAGAGAGCGGGAATCAGCATTCCGACCGACGACACGGGAGCAGAGGAGGGTGTGCCGCGAAAGAGACTTTATGAAATGAATCTCGAGGCGGCAAAGTTCTTCCGCAACTGCCTCTTTGACGAGCAGTACGGTAAGGAGGCGCTCGCGTATCTGCACGAGCACAGAAAGCTCAGTATGGCGACCATCAAGCACTTCGGACTTGGATACTCGCCTAACAATTGGTGGATGCTCACCAACTATATGAAGGGCAAGGGATATACCGACGACGAGCTCGCGACGGGCTTCCTCTGCGGTAAGAGCCGAGAGAGCGGTCGCCCGTACGACTATTTCCGCAACCGCGTGATATTCCCGATCATAGACACCTCGGGAAATATAGTCGCGTTCGGCGGACGAGTTATGGACGACTCGAAGCCGAAGTATCTCAATACCTCGGATACTCCAGCCTTCAAGAAGAGCCGACATCTGTTCGCGCTCAACTTCGCTAAAAAGCACTGCGAGGAGCAGATGTTGCTCTGCGAAGGATATATGGACGTTATCGCGCTCCACGCAGCAGGCTTTGAGAATGCTGTGGCAACGCTCGGTACTGCGATCACACCCGAGCAGGCGAGGATATTTGCAAAATACACCAAAAAGGTGGTTATCTGCTACGATGCCGACAACGCAGGACAGAACGCGGCTCAAAAGGCTATGCGGCTACTTTCGGAAGTCGGAGTAGAGGTCAGGGTGCTCAAGCTTTCGGGCGCGAAGGACCCCGACGAGTATATCAAGAAATTCGGAGTCGAGGCATTCAGACGCGTTCTCGGAGAGAGCAAGTCGGGCTTTGACTACAACCTTGAAAAGATCGCAAATACGTACGATCTCTCGCTCCCCGAGGAGAAGATCAAGGCATCAGCAGACGTCTGCGCGATAATTTCGGGCGCGTATGCCGAGGTCGAGCGCGAGATATACATCAAGCGCGCGGCAGAGCGGCTTGAGATCAGTGACGAGGCGCTTAGGCGCGACGTTGAGAGAGCAAGACGCGCGAGAGCAAGGGATGCAAAGCAAAAGGAGAGCCGCGAGGCTCAGCTTTCGGTCAAGAATATCGGTGACCGTGTAAATCCCGATGCCGCAAAGTACATAAGGGCTACCTCTGCTGAGGAGGCTCTGCTCGGGCTGATGCTGATATACGACGAATTCAGGCGCGCCGCGGCGGACGGGACTGTTCCGATAAGCGCGGATGATTTTGTCACCGACTTCAGCAGGCGTGTGTTCGTGGCTCTTTGCGAGCTTGAGAGAAGCGAGGCGGGATACTCGAAGGCGATGCTCGGTCAGATGTTCGACATCGACGAGATGGGACGGATAGAGAAGATCGAGATAGACCGCAGACGGCTTGCGAGAAACGACAGAGAGGTCTTTCTTGCTTGCATCGACGGCATAAAGCAGGAAAAGGCTAAGCTTTGCGAGCGCGCGGATGATGATCCGTTTGCGGATCTGAGGCGCAAGCAAGAGGAACTGAAAAATAAAAAGAAAGATAAAAATACATAAACGGAAGGTATAAAAATGTCTGAAATCGAAGTAAAAGAGGAAAACGTAAAAACAGAGGTAGATATCGACGAGATAATCGAAAAGGGAAAGCAGGGCAAGCTTTCCGAGAACGACCTTGACAGAGTTGTTGAGGAGATGGATCTTGACCAGTTCTACGACACGCTTGAGGATAACGGAATTCAGCTTTCCGACGAGATCTCTTCGAGCGAGATGAGCGAGATCGAGTCCGAGGTCGAGGCGTTCAGCACAAGTGACAATATGGAGAGAATACTCGAGCAGGAGGGACTTGCAGTTGATGACCCCGTTCGTATGTATCTCAAGGAAATAGGCAGAGTTCCGCTGCTCACCGCTGACAGAGAGCGCGAGCTTGCGGAGGTCATGACCAACGAAGCATCTACCGAGGCGGACAAAGAGGATGCAAAGAAAGAGCTCGTTGAGGCAAACCTCAGACTCGTTGTAAGTATCGCAAAGAGATACGTAGGAAAGGGAATGTTCTTCCTTGATCTTATCCAGGAGGGTAACCTCGGTCTTATGAAGGCTGTCGACAAGTTCGACTACAGCAAGGGATATAAGTTCTCGACCTATGCGACCTGGTGGATCCGTCAGGCTATTACCAGAGCGATCGCAGATCAGGCAAGAACTATTCGCATCCCCGTTCATATGGTAGAGACGATCCACAAGGTATCCAGATATTCCCGCCAGATGCTTCAGGAGCTCGGACGCGAGGCTACCGCTGACGAGATCGGAGAGAAGATGGGTATGAGCGCAGAGAAGGTGCGCGAGATCATGAAGATCGCGCAGGATCCCGTCTCGCTCGAGACTCCTATCGGTGAAGAGGAGGATAGCCACCTCGGTGACTTTATTCCCGATGAGGAGACTCCCGCTCCGTCGGATGCCGCGGCATCGACAATTTTGCGCGAGGTCATCGAGCGCGAGCTTCACACCCTCACCCCCAGAGAAGAGCACGTCATCAAGCTCCGTTTTGGACTTTACGACGGACGCACAAGAACTCTTGAGGAAGTAGGTAAGGAGTTTGACATCACCCGTGAGCGTATCCGTCAGATCGAGGCAAAGGCTCTCAGAAAGCTCCGTCATCCCAGCAGAGCGAGACATTTGCGCGGATTTTTGGATTAAAATATTGAAAAATCGTCGCTTTGCATAAATCTGTACTTTCTAAATTGTATAATAATCCACTTGACTTTTTGGAAAATTTGGTATATAATATTTAGTGATATATTATCGGCACTTGTGCCGGATTGAATATTCGGGAGGAAAAAATGAAAAAGAGAGTATTTTGTCTCCTTTTGAGCGCACTTATGATAGCATTCTGCTTCGTCGGCTGTGCAGAGAAAGACAAAGAAGATGTCATGATAGCGATCGGTAAGAAGGCGTCCGAGGGCGCAGTTACCCTTTCTATGTATCTTGTCTCCGAAAAGCCTGTAAGCGCAGAGCAGGAGGAGCTTATGGAAGAGGCTGTAAATGCGATCACCGAGAAGGAATTCAAGGTTCGCATGGACCTCAGATATTTTACACCTGAAGAATACTACGCAAAACTCGAGGCAGACCTTGCCGAGCAGAAGCGTTTCTATGAAAACGAAGGTGTGGGTAAGAAGGACGAAGAGCCCGTATACATCGATGAGAACGGACTCCCTCAGACATGGTATCCTTCCATCGAGGAATTCGGAGTAGATATATTCTATTTCAGCGGATATGACAGATATCTCAATTACGCTGATTCGGGATATCTCAGAGATCTTTCTACTCAGATCGACGGTACCGCTAAATCACTGAAGGCAGTTATCAATTCTAACCTTCTTCAGCAGGTAAAGGAACTCAACGGTAAGTACGATATGGTTCCCGTAAACCGTGCTATCGGTGAGTATACATACATACTTCTCAACAAGGATGTCCTTAAGGGTACTCAGTACTCCGCAACAGACATCAACTCGCTTGTTGATGAGGATTGTCAGGACCTTCTCGGTCTCGTTGGTGAGGTATTCGGTGACGCGTACGTTCCGCTCAAGTCCTTCACCGGTGAGCTTGATCTTATTGATACCGAGTTCTTCGGCGCTGACACAAACGGATATATTACCGATGATTTTTCTGTTCTCGCAGGTACATACAACACCGCGTGGAACTACGGTGTAGCAGGCTCTTACCCTGAGATGAGCGGCATTCTTGCTACCAAGAATAACGGCAGACTCAGCGTCGCTGAGCAGATCAAAGTCCTCAAGGGTTATGAGTTCGCAGGCTACTACGGAACCGATGCGGACGCTGATAAGCCCTTCGCAGTTGGCTATATCAAGGGCGGTCCCGAGATCGCAGAGGTTTACGGCGACGACTACGAGATCATCCCCGTAGCGCTTCCCACTCTTGAGACTGAGGACGTTTTCGAACATTGTTTCGCAGTTTCCGAGAAGACCAACAGCGAGCTCAAGAGCGCGCAGATCATTAACCACCTCAACACCAACGAGGAGTTCCGTAACCTTATCCTCTACGGTATCGAGGGCAAGAACTACATCTGGACCGATGCAGTCGGTGCTGACGGCAACCTTATCATTGACGAGAACGGTGAGCCTTACAAGGTCGTTACAAGACTTGACGACAAGGAAGAGCTCATATACGATATGGACGTTTACAAGACCGGTAACGTAATTCTCGCTTATCCCGAGGATTCCGAAAATCCTCTTGCACGTGAGTATGCTCTCCAGCAGAACCACGACATAAAGATCGACTACACTATCGGCTTTGACCTTTATATAGCAAAGCTCGTTAAGGCAGAGAAGGATTTCGATCCCGCAACTGCACCTGTAGATAAGAATAATCCCAATGCAGAACCTAAGAAGCCCGATCACGTCGACATTGATTCGATCAAGGCTGTAAGTGCAGCTTCTAAGGACTTCGAGACAAAGATCAAGGCTGCTGCTACCGCTGAGGCGCTTGACGCGGTATTCGCAGAGATCGAAGCATACCTCGAGAGCGAGGATGTAAAGGCAGCGCTCGATATGCCCGGCAACGAGGCAGAAGAGCCTGAGGTTGAAACTCCCGATACTCCTGAGGGTGAGACACCCGATGACGAGGGCGCAGGTGAGGAAACTCCCGACGAAGAGCCCGAGGAAGAGAAGGTATACACCTCTATCGCATTCTTCTACGACAAGTGGCTTGCTTCCAAGTCTCTCAAGGTCGTTGAACCTGCGGCTTAATCAACAAAAACAAAAAATGGGCGGATATCCGCCCATTTTTTAAAGGAGAAGAATGAATTATACGTATTGTATATGGGATTTCAACGGTACGCTTTTCGATGATATCGACGCGGGTATCAAGGCGGTCAACACCCTGCTTGCCGAGAGAGGTCTTCCCACGCTTGACAGCAAGGAGAAATACCACCAAGTTTTTGATTTCCCCATAATAGATTATTACAAGAGAATAGGCTTTGATTTTGATAAAGAGCCCTACGAGGTAATAGCACCTCTGTGGGTGGAGCTCTATTTAGAGCATTCAAAGCACTCGGGGCTATTTCCGGACGTAATCCCCGCGCTCGATTTCTTTGAGTCAAAGGGAATCAGGCAGAGTGTGCTGTCGGCATCCGAGCTGAAGATGCTAACAGGACAGCTCAAAGACCTTGGAATATACGACAGATTTGAGGAGATAATGGGCATAGACAATATCTACGCCGAGTCGAAGCTTGCACTCGCGTCGGCTTGGAAGGAAAGACACGCGGGCGAGCGGGTAATGTTCATCGGCGACACGACGCACGATTACGAGACCGCAGAGCTTCTCGGAGCGGATTGCTACCTCATCAGCGCAGGACATCAGCCTGCGCATAAGCTGATGGCGGCAGGGGGCAACGTAAAGGTCTTTCCGAACCTGAGCGGGCTTATCGAATATTTGAAAAAGGGCTGAATTAACTCAGCCCTTTTGTTGATTTTGTGCGGCGACCTTTCGCCTCGTTCTGTTCAGATGTCGCTCAAAGCTACCGCTTGAGATGAATTCCGCAAGCACATACTGGTCAAGCACGGGAACCGAGCAGGAGAACATCCCGAGCTTCTCCTCGTAAAGCTGTAGCAACGATCCCGGCAGTATCATATACCCCATTCGCATCGAGGGCGAGAGGCTTTTGGAAAATGTGTTGATGTATATCACCGAGCCGCGCGTATCGAGCGAGTAGAGCGGATCGATCGGGTGCCCGGGGATGAAGAACTCGCTGTCAAAATCGTCCTCAATGATAAAAGAATTCTTGCTTTCCGCCCACCGCAGATACTCGTATCGCTTTGAGATCGAGGTCGTAACGCCCGACGGATAGCTGTGAAATGGAGTGACGTGAAGCACGTCGAAGTCTTTTGTGGAAAGCTCCTCGGTCTCAATACCGTCCTCGCCGAATGTGAGAGGACAGATGCTCGCACCTGCGCCGAGATAGACTGCGCGGATCTGCGAATATGACGGATCCTCGATTCCATATATCTTGTCTCGCCCGAGTAGCTTGACCGCGATCTCATAGAGCTGCTCCGAGCCCGAGCCGATAACGATCGCGTGCGGATCGGCTACCATTCCGCGATAGCGGTATAAATAGTCTACAAGCGCGTTTCGTAGCACGGCGCAGCCCTTTGAGGGCGAGCGCACGAAAAGCTCCTCTCCGCGCTCAGAAATGACTCTGCGGAGCGTTTTGAACCAAAGCGAGTACTCAAAATCTCGCTCCTTGGGAAGCGCGTGCTCCTCGCGCATATGTCGAATAGGCGGCAGAACTTGGCTTTGCGGAGCACTCGAGATGCGGTCGATATGTGAGACGAAATATCCGCTCCGCTCGCGCGCATAGATATATCCCTCGTCCTCGAGCATAGCGTATGCGCGCTCGACCGTTATAAGACTCACGCCGCGCATATCTGCCATAACTCGCTTCGAGGGGAGCTTGTCGTTTGCCTCGACCTCGCCTGCAAGTATTTTGTTTCTCAGTTCAAGATAAAGTGAGTAATATTTCTTCTGATCTTTCATCTGGCCTTATAAAATTCTCCGAATTTGATTATTTACATATATCCACATATAGATTATAATATAAAAAAAACAAAATGTAAAGAGGTATTTTAAATGTCTTACAAAAAAGTTCTCACAATTCAGGATATTTCCTGCGTAGGTCAGTGTTCACTGACGGTTGCACTTCCCATAATTTCCGCTTGCGGCGTTGAGACCTGCGTTCTGCCCTCTGCGGTCCTCTCGACTCACACGGGCGGCTTTAAGGGCTATACCTTCCGCGATCTGACCGAGGATATGCCCGCCATCCGAGCGCATTGGGAAAAGGAGGGCATTAAATTTGACACTATATATACAGGCTACCTCGGAAGCACCAAGCAGATCGACTACGTAAAGGACATCTTTGCGTCGGGCTCTAAAGAGGGCACGCTCAAGGTAGTGGATCCCGCTATGGCGGATAACGGCAAGCTCTACGTCGGCTTTGATGCGGCATTCGTGGACGCGATGAAGGGACTTTGCGCAGAGGCTGATTTCATTCTCCCCAACCTCACCGAAGCGGCATTTCTCACCGATATGCCCTACGAGGACGGAAGCGATCGTCGTTATGTTGACGAGATAATGGACAAACTCATCGCTCTCGGTTGCAAGAATATCATTCTCAAGGGACTCCCCTCGAAGAATGGCAACTACATCGGAATTCTTATGTATGTTGACGGCAAGATGGACTACTACGAGCACGAAAAGCTCCCGAATAGCTGTCACGGAACGGGTGACGTATACGCGTCCGCATTCGTTGGTGCACTCGCAAGAGGAAAGAGTGCGAACGAGGCTGCAAGGATCGCGGCAGAGTACGCGCTTGAGTGCATCAGAGAGACCGCAAAGCTCGATAACCATTGGTACGGCGCGGCATTCGAGCTTGCAGTTCCTAAGCTCATAGAACTTCTTAAATAATAAAAAAGCGGAGAGATCTCCGCTTTTTTATTATCTTTTCAGCATCGCCTTTGCGTTGCGTGCGGCGATCGCGAGCATTACGGTGAACACGCTCTTGTCGAGATCCTTTGCGATCTTCGAGAGCGATTTTTTGCCTTTGAGCGCGGCATAATATGCGTAGCAAGCCACGAGCGTCATCTTGAAGTTGTCGGGGAATGCCTCAAACTGTCCTTTTGCCCAGATCAGCATACCCTTGGGGTTGTCCTGCGCCTTGGTGCTGTTCTTGGTAAGCCCGTCCTCAAGGTAATTGCAAACGTAAATTATATCCTTGTAGAAACGCAGATAATAGCCATCCTTCGCTATTCTGTTCCAGACCACCTCTTCGGTAAGGAAGTTTTCTCCCTCGATCTCGGGGAAGGGGTACTCGCGCAGAACGCTCGTGAAATATACCTCAGCCTTGTCGCCGAGAAGTCCGTTCTTCTCGCGCTCGGTGTTTTTGCAATCGATATAGGGAGAAGAGAGCGGGGAACCGATGACCTTCTCAGCTGAATATCCGCGGTATCCCGAAACGCCTGCCCACTTTTTAGAGTCGTCAAGCGAAGATACCCAGGAGAGTATCTTCTCGATCGCATCGGGGAGCAGATAATCGTCCGAGTCAACGATAAAGAAAAGCTCGCCTGATGCCATTTTTACACCGTGGTTTATGGCTCTGTGCTTGCCGCCGTTCTGCACCTTTTTGTAATTTATTTTAAAAGGATTATCGTTCTGCGTGATCTTCGCAAAATATTCCTCTGTTGCGTCCTTGCTTCCGTCGTCGACTACTACCCATTCAAAATCCTTTGAGGTCTGTGCGAGCAGAGACTGATAGAGATTGTCAATAATGTACGCTCTGTTGTAGCTTGGTGTAAATACCGTGATCATACGCCCTCCGCAAAAAGAAAAATTCTCTGAAACTATTATACCAAAAAGAGAAGCACTTGTCAACAACTAAAAGATGGCTGAGCGCGAGTGCCTCAGCCATTTTGTATTTTTTCCTTGAACGTTATATCCGCAACCACGTTGCCCTCGTCGTCGTAGAGGTGGACCCGATCAAGAGAGGCAAAATATGCATTGTCGCAGTTGTCGTAGAGCCAATAGCCCTCAAGTATGCCTGCCTTTTCATCGAGCTTTGATACCGATATCGGAGAGACTCTTGAGAAAGGCTCGTGCGCGTCGTGATCCTTGGATAGAAGAAGTATCTCGTTCGGAAGTATATCGTAATACTGCTTACAGATATTTGCCTTGGCTCTCAATTTCTCCTCGTGTTTGACTACTCCGCTGAGGTTATCGTCTATACGCTTGAAGTGAGAAGGTTTTGAGGAGATTATGACCAGCAAGGGAAGTACGATTATTGCCGAGTACATTGCTATAGGTAAGATCATGAGGAAACCGAAATAAGCGAACCAAGCGATCAGACAGATGAGAGCCGATCTTGGAACGTCGTTGTATATTTTGCCGCAGTGTGAGCAAATTCCGTAGTGTCGGCCGAACGAAATTTTCATATGCAGATAAAAGTATTTCTTTCTATACTCAGCCGAATCAGCCTCTTTATCTATAAGCTTTCCACACCACGGACACCGTGTTCTGTTCATCGCAATTCCTTTCTGACGTTGTTTCTGCTTATTAACTCGCTAAAATCTTAAAATATTTCACTTTTTGCAAAAAATTCAAAATTTATTGAAAATATTATAGCATGCCTGAGGAAGTATGTCAAGGTAATAGGGCGAAGTTTCTTATTTAAGATGCAGACGGAAGTGCATTTTGTAACCGTTGCCACATCGGCAGGGGACCCCTACCGAAATTATGGATTTTTGCTGATTTGCGCGCCTTGGGTAACGACATCTAACTTGTTTATCCACTTTTCTCTTTG
Organism: Clostridia bacterium; assembly: GCA_017935225.1. Classification (GTDB taxonomy): domain Bacteria; phylum Bacillota; class Clostridia; order Oscillospirales; family CAG-272; genus HGM12713. Next base: position 42,600 of record JAGBIA010000027.1, read on the forward strand.
AAGCCGAAGGCGCAAAGAGAAAAGTTAGGAAAAGAGAAACGCCGTTTTAGGAGATTTCGCTCGTTGCGACGAGCGACCAAGGCTCTGCCTTTGGAAACCGCAAGCTTTTTGAAAAAAGCTTGATCAAAAACTTTCCTGTGGCGCTTAGCCTGAGTTAGATATTACTCTTCACAATAAAAAAGAAACACGCGGTAGCGAGCTGTACGCGTGTTTCTTTAAATTTAGATTATAAAAGCCTTTGCTTTGGCTACATGTCAAACGTGTATATTTTTTATCTTGTTCGTAGGGGCGACCTGCGGTCGCCCGCCTTGAAATAAAAGTTACTTTTGTAGTACAACG
>JAGBIA010000028.1 GCA_017935225.1 Clostridia bacterium
CCTACTCATCCACCGCAAGCAAAGTCGCTTCGCGACATGCTCTCTCACAAGAGAAGGCTTCTGTAAATCGCGCTTTTGTCGACAGACGGATGTGCATTTTGTACCGTCACGACATTGGACCGCCGAGGACGTCGGTCCCTACAATCGAGAGAGATAGTCGTCGTACATTCGTTCGTAGCCAAAACACAAATCCAGATCTCACTCTTCACAATAAAAAAGAAACACGCGGTAGCGAGCTGTCCGCGTGTTTGCACCTCGCATTTTGCATCAAATAAACGAACTGCTATGTCGCTTTGACTTACAATATCCCAAACTCCGAACGAGGCAGGCATAACGACCACGCACAAACCCAATAACAACACCACAGGAAGTTCTTTTGGTTCTTTTCTTTCAAGAAAAGAACAATAATACCCAACACAAACTAACTAAGAAAGGAGCATACGATGGCAAAGATCGTAGGAATAGATCTTGGCACGGCGAACACGCTGTTATGTGTCAAGGGCAAGGGAATAGTTCTACGCTCGCCGTCGGTCGTAGCGATAAGCAAGTCAGACCGATCGGTAGTAGCCCTCGGAAGAGAAGCGCGTCGTATGCTTGGCAAGACGCCCGAGGGAATACTTGCGTTCAGGCCGCTCAAGGACGGAGTAATAGCCGATCCCGAGGTGACCTCGAAGATGATAAGGGCATTTTTTGAATACACAGACTCGATCTCGCTCTTTGCGCGCCCGTCTGCGATCGTGTGCATTCCTTACGGAGTCACCGAAGTAGAAAAGAGGGCGGTCGAGGATGCGACATTTGAGGCGGGAGCGCGCTCGGTCGCGCTCATAGAAGAGCCGCTTGCGGCGGCTATAGGCACGGGACTGAGAGTCGGCGGCGCGCGAGGAAGTATGATAGTCGACATAGGCGGCGGAACGACCGAGGTCGCGGTCATCAGCCTTGGCGGAATAGTCGCGTCGAACTCGATAAGAGTTGCGGGCGACGAATTTGACGAGGCGATAATCTCCTATCTGCGACGCAGAAAGGGAATACTTATCGGCGAGGCGACGGCAGAAACGCTTAAAATGCGCATCGGCTCGGCGCACCCGTCGTGCGACGCGGGCGAGATGGAGATCTGCGGACGTAGTCTTGGCAGCGGACTCGGAGCGGTTATGAAGATCAGCTCGTCCGAGGTCAGAGAGGCGATCAGCGGCACGCTCGAGCAGATAGTTTTCGGTATCAAGAAAACGCTTGAGCAGACACCGCCCGAGCTGTCGGCGGATATATATGACTTTGGAATAATGCTGACGGGCGGCGGCGCGCTTCTGCGCGGCATCGACAAGCTCATCAGCGAAAGAACGGGAATTCAGGTCAAGATTGCTCAGCGACCGCTCGAGAGCGTTTGCGCGGGAATTCTCCGCGTTATCGAGAGCGAGGGCAAGCTTGGCAACCTGCTCCAATACAGAGGAAGATAAAACCAAAACGATAGATATTGAAAGGAGACGGCATGGACGAGCAGAGGGATATGTCGGTCGAGAGTGTGACCGAGAGCGAAAAAGTAAATAGCGCGAGAAAGTACGATCAGCGCGAGTTCCTTGAGGACTACGTGTGGACCGAAAAGCTCTACCGTGCGATAATCGTAGTCTCCTGCATCCTCGCTGCCGCTTCTATCGGTGTTGCGGTGATGTGGAAGGTCTCCTATGGACTTATAGGAGCTTTTGTGACGGTGGTGTTTTATTTGTCGGCGGGTTCGAATATGCTTTATTCGAGGCTCGGATACGCATACAAGAGCGACCGCGGCGAGCTCACCGTGACGGAAATATACGGTCAGCACAGAGAAGAGGTCTACCTGCCCGAAAGGCTCTTTTTCTGCGATGTAGTGGCGATAGGCAGCGAGGCTTGCGATCACAAATCCTCGGCAGAGCTGAAGATCCTGCACCTGCCGCGCACGCTGAAGAGGATAGACGCCGATGCGTTTATGGGAACGCCGATGCTTGAGAAGATCTGCTTTGGCGGAAGCGAAGAGGAATGGGCAGAGGTCGAGCTGCTTTGCGAGCTTGACGGCATAGAGATCTGCTTTGACGAGCTGGTCGAGTATCCCGTAAAGGAGAAAAAGACTAAGAAGCAAAAGAAGAGCAAGAAAGACAAGGGTGAGGACACCGAGCAGAGTGCCGAGAGCGGCGGAGAGGAGCAGAAATGAGCTTCTTTCGATCAAGACTTTTTGTCATCTGCCTTGTGGTTGCCATCGCGCTGGCTCTCATCCCGACGCTTATAGCGGCGTTCGGCGGCACAGATCTGCTTCGCTCGGTCGCGGGAACGGTGGCAAAGCCGTTCGTTGCGGCAGGTACGGGCGTGGCTAACGCTTTCAACGGATTTGTCGACGTATTTGCGAACTACGATGAGCTCAAGGCTGAGAACGAGTCGCTCCGCGCCGAGCTTGAGGAGCTTCGCGAAAAGGAATACAACGAGCAGCTTCTGCGTGAGCAGAACAATTGGCTCAAGGACTATATAAATCTTCACAACGAGCAGCCCGAGCTTCTCTTTACCGACGCGACGGTGATAGCTCGCGAGGCTGGCAACTACTCGACCGTGCTGACGCTCAACCGAGGCAGCGCGCACGGAGTCAAGAGAAATATGCCCGTGCTGACTAACAAGGGACTTATCGGCTACGTCAGCGAGACGGGGCTTGATTGGTGCCGCGTGACCACGATCACAGAGCCCTCGAGCAGCATCGGCGTTTACACCGACCGCGATAAGCTTCTCGGAGTGCTTGAGGGAGATGCAGAGCTTCGCCACGAGGGGCTTTGCAGAATGAAATATATCGGCGGAGAGGGCAACGTCGGCATCGGCGACAGAGTCTATACCGCGGGCGGCAAGGACAGCCTTTATCCGTCGGGACTTCTGATCGGTACGGTCAGCTCGGTCGACATCGACGAGGTCACGGGCGAGATGGTCGCGACCGTCGCGCCGTCGGTCGACTTTACCGCGCTCGACTCGATAGTAAACGTAATGATAATCTCGGGTATCGAGAGCGCGAGCGGAGGTCAGTGATATGCAAAGAGATCTTCGCGATCAGCTCTTCCGCCCCGAGCTTGTAAAGAGAATAGTGATCTATTCGCTTCTGACTCTTCTGCTCGGCAGTGCGCAGTGCTCATTCTTTCCCGCACTTTCGATCTGCCCCGCAACTCCCGATCTTATAATGGGAATGCTGCTCGGCGTTATGCTGATAGACACCGAGAAGAGCGCCGCGCCGCTGGCGATCGGAGCAGGATTTTTCCTTGACGCTATAGGCGGCGGAGCGATAGCCTACCTGCCTGTATTCTATCTGCTCTACGTTCTTTATATCAGCTTCTTTACGCAAAAGATGCTCACGAGCTTCGCGTCCTACGCGATATTGCTCCTGCCCACGCTTGCCTTCAGAGCGGTCTCGACCTATGTTTGCATCGCGCTGACCGACGGCAAGCTTCCCACACTTTCCTTTGCTCTCGGAGTGATAATTCCCGAGCTTTTGTGCACGGCTCTGCTTTGCCTGCCGCTCTACGCGGTAGTAAAGCTCTGTACCGCACCTATGCAGACACACGGAAAATTCAGCTTTTGAGTACCAAATAAAAGGAGATTTTCTATGAACTCAAAATATACCTTCTTACCGCAGGACGACACGGGTAGACTCAGCGTGGAGGATACGAGAAAATATTTCTCACGCTTCTTCCTCGCGGTCTTTACCTTTGAGGTCCTCTCGTTCGCACTGACATACGGACTTATATTTGTGGCGGCGGCGATCATCCACGCGACCGCGCCCTCGCTTGTAGATAACGCAGACTTCGTCTCGCTGCTTGAGAACGGAGTTCAGTTCCTCTCGCTCTACGGAATATCCATTCCCGCCTTCTTGGCAGTCTCGTCGATCCTTCCCACAGTCCGTCCCGACAAAGTAAAGATGGGCTTTGGCAAGTGGCTCGTCGGACTTTGCATCTGTATGCTCCTTATGACTGCGGGCGGATATGCGTCCAACATTCTCGTTACGATAATAGATATGATCTCGGGCGGCACGCTTACAAATCCCGTCGACGATATGATCAGCGAGACCAGCCTTTGGGTAGATATTCTTATCATAGTCATTCTCGCTCCGATACTCGAGGAGCTGCTCTTTCGAAAGATACTCTGCAACAAGCTGCTCGCGCTCGGCGAGGGAGTTGCGGTGGTCGTCGGCGGAATTATCTTCGGACTAGCGCACGGCAACTTCTTCCAGATGCCCTACGCGCTTCTCGTCGGCTTTATGCTCTCCTTTATCTACGTCAAGACGGGTAAGATCATCTATACTATCGGATACCATATGGTGCTTAACTTTATCGGAAGCGTCGTTGCACCTTGGGTGATCGAGAGCGTTGACCTTGAGAGGCTCGATACTCTGCTTGCAGAGATGAATCCCAATATCGACGAGCTTGCGGATATGCTTGTCAGCATGGTACCTCTCTTCTTCTATGAAATAGTAGTTATGGGACTTTCGACCGTGGGACTCGTGTTCCTTATCCTAGCTATCGTAAAGAAGCAGATCAGATTTGAGAGCGGAATAATCCCGCCCGCAAAGGAGAAGCTCTTTATGAACTCGGTATGCACCGTGGGCGCGGCGGCACTCGTGACCGTCTACGTCATCTACTTCGTAATTTCGATAATTCCGGTCAATTAGACCGATAATAATCCAAAGGAGACCGTCGCAACAATGAAAAAAAGCAAAGTTGATCCCAAAATGCGCAAGAGCCGATCTGCGCGCAATAAGGACTACCGCTTTTTTATGCTTGCGGGGGTCTTTTTGGCAATATGTATAGCGTTTACAGTCTTTTTCGCGATCAATCAGGTGCGCGGCACATCGGGAAAGTACACGAGCGACGGACTTATCGTGCGCATCGAGACGGTCGCGGGCGAGAGAGGGCGGATATACGACAGAAACGGCAAGCTGCTCGTCGGAAACGCTACGCATTACGATCTGATATTTGAATACGGCTCGATGCCCGACCGACGCGCAGAGGTCAACGACGCTCTGCTCGAGTGCCTCAAGGCGCTCGCCGTCACGGGCAACGCAGATAAGCGAGTTAAGGACTTTTTCCCGATCACAAGGACCGAGGCGGGTTATGAGTTCTCGCCTGCGCTTGCCGATTCCGAGAGTAATGTAACGTATTATTATTCAAGATTTCTCTCGAAAAACCCAAAGCTCGAGGAGAATGCGAGCGCGGAGCGCGTGGTCGAGTATATATGCGATAAATACTCGCTCGCGGAGAGATTTTACTCGCCAAACGAGAGATATGAGCTGATGCGCATATACTACGATATGGAGCGCATCAACTTCGGCTACTATCAGGCTTATACGCTCGCCGAGGGCTTTGAGACCACAGTGCCCGAGGAGATGGCACTGATATCCTACATATCCGAGCATCGCACTGAGGGCGCAACGCTGATACGCTCGTCCGAGCGAGTTTATCACTACGAGGGATATGCCGAGCATATACTCGGTAAGCTCGGTAAGATCAGCGCAGAGAATATAGACGATTATAAGGATTATCCGCTCGACGCGACTGTCGGTATCTCGGGCTGTGAGAAGGCTTTTGAGAGCTATCTGCGCGGCTCGGACGGAAAAAGGATCTCGAAATACGATGCGGACGGCAACCTCGTCGAGCAGTATTACGATCCCGCGCCCGTCGTGGGTAACGATATATATCTGACGATAGATATTGAATTGCAGATGGTCGCAGAGGACGAGCTTCGAACGGCGGTCGACGAGCTTGAGGCGTCTGAGACGGGCGCGCTCACCGCGATAGATCCCGACACGGGCGAGACGCTCGTGATCGCGTCGCACTCGACAGAGAGCTCGATGAACTTCGCGCTTCAGGGTACGTTCGCTCCCGGTTCGACATATAAGGTCGGAAGCGCGCTTGCCGCACTCGAGCAGGGGTTTATCAATAGCTTTACTACGCACACCTGCAACCGCGTTTACCCCTATCTCGGCGGACCGACCTGCCTTGGAAATCACGGCGTGACCGACGTGCATAAGGCGATAGAGGTCTCCTGCAATATCTTTTTCTACTACCTCGGTCACGAGTGGGGACTTGATAACATTACAGATTTCACCACGCGGCTCGGACTCGGCGTGCCCACGGGCATCGAGCTTGGCGAGAGCACGGGAATCGTGGCATCCAAGGGTTATTGCGAGGAGCACGACCTCGAATGGAGCGAGTTTGACGACGCGACGGGCGCGATAGGGCAGTCGAAGCACGCGTATACACCGCTCCAGCTCAGCGTTTATATGGCGACCGTCTCGAACGGCGGCACGCGTTATTCCGCGCATATACTCAAAGAGGTAAAGACGAGAACGGGAGAGACGGTGCTTGCAAATGCGCCGACCGTCCTTGAGAGAGTAAGCATCTCGGATGAAAATTATTCCATCCTGATGGGCGCGATGAAGTCGGTGGTCGACTCGTCGGCAGTGCTTTCGGATTATTTTGAAAATATCGGCGTGAGTGTCGCGGGTAAGACGGGTACAGCCGAGACAGGACGCGAGGTCTCAAACGCGCTCTTCTCGGGATTTGCACCGTCGGACGACCCTAAGATCGTCGTGACCTGCGTGCTCGAAGAGGGCGATGCGGGTACTAATGCCGCAAAAGTCACCGCAAAGGTCTTTGAGGCGTATTTCGGCGAGGAATAGGACGCGGGACGCGGGGACGCGGTTTATGTTCTTTTCTTGAAAGAAAAGAACCAAAAGAACTTCCTGCAGGTGTTGATATGTGGTTTGATATGACCCGTAGCAATATTCCCTTTGGAAGTTTGGATGTATGTGTGTCTCCAATAAGATCGACGACGGAACAACGGCAAAAGCCGCACATCTGTCTTGGAGTAAAAACCTATTATTCGAACGTAGGGGCGACCACAATGTTTTCGAAGAAAACTTGTCGGCTCGCCATGTGGTCGCCCGCAATA
>JAGBIA010000029.1 GCA_017935225.1 Clostridia bacterium
GAAGTACATTTTGTAACCGTAACGACATCGGCGGGAGTAAACCCCCGCCCTACCGGCAGATATAAAATTTTTTCGTTTGATTGACAGACCAAACAAAGATTTAGATGTCGCTCTTCATAATTTAAAATCAAAGAAACACGCGGTAGCATAGCTGTCCGCGTGTTTCTTCCTCGCATTGATATTAAATTACAGATCGGGGATGTCGCTTTGGTTTACAGTATCCAAAATATCTTTAGGGAATATCGGTTCGAGTTACGAAATCACCCTATACCAACCCCCATTCAAGTTCTTTGGCTCCACCTTTCTCGAAAGAAAGGTGGAAAACCGCGTCCTATTCCTGCTCCAAGCTAACTAAACCAGCGTTATCTCGCGGGCGTAGCCGTGATAGCCGCCGTCGGTGGTTATCTGAAGCGTGCCGCAGGGGAGTCTATCCTCGAAGTTGATATGCGTATGACCGGTGACGATCAGCTTGATCTGCGGCTCGCTGTTGATATACTCTATCGCACGCAGAGTCGCCTCGTCGGGCACTTGCTGACGAGATCTGTCAGGCGGATATTTGTCGGTGTACTCGCGCGGCGCGCCGGTAACATACGCGCACTTGTTGCCGTTTGCAAGTATCTGATCCGCCTGCGCTTTTGTGAAGAGCGGGATGTGAAGACCAAGCACGATCGGATATCCGCGCGCCGCCTCGGCACGAAGCAGCTCGATCTGTCCGTCGGTCATAAGATAATAGGAATCATCAAGCGTTACGAAGTTGACTCCGTCGATCACACGCGAATAGAAATAGAGGTTGTTGGGCAGGTGGGGCGCGGAATATTTTATTCTCTCCCACTTGTATGCGTAATCCTCTATAGCCTTGCCGACGAAATGGCAGAAATCGTGATTTCCCGCCGCGTAGATGGTATCTGTGGGGAGAAGATATTTATCCGCAAAAGCAAAATTGCTCTCTGTATGCGCGTCAAGCAGATCTCCCGTGTTGAGCATCGTAAGTCCGTTCTCCTTGGCATACGCGCAAGTCTGATGGAAATACTCCTCAGCGTTCGAAAAATACTTAAATCTTCCGCGCTCGTCGCCCTCGTCGTCAAGCGCGATATGCGAATCGGTAACGTGAAGCACTTTCACCTCGTGACCAAGTCCGATGTCTACCGTCGTCTTTAATATTTTAAGCTCTGGCATCAGTCAATTCTCCATTTCGTATAAAGGATCGAGGTGCGCAGATCGTCGCCGTAAGGCTGATAGTAAACTGTTACGAGCGATCCGTCGGCAAGCTCTGTAGTTGCAGGGTATCCGAGGTCGCCGTTGCGCGCCTCGGAGAGAATAAACTCCTCACTGAAGGTGCGGCAACCGTCATAGCTGACCACCGCGCGAATACCGAAAGGCGCGCTTCTTCTGCCGTAGGTGACGAGTATCGAACCGTCCTTGCGCAGAAGCAGATGAGGAGGCGAGCCGATCTTGCCAAGGCTCCAAAGCTCGCTCCAGGTCTTGCCGCCGTCCTTCGAAGAGGTGAAATATACGCCGAAATGATCGTACGCGGGATCGTCGTGCGCGCGGATCGCGACTATGATCTCGCCGTCGGGCGTCTCTACAAGGTGAGGCTCGCAGAGATCCTTGTTTGCCGCGCCGTTCTTGCCGGGGAGCTTGGATACGTACTCCCAGCTCTCGCCGCCGTCAAAGCTCTCGTAAAGGAAGAGAGCCTCTCTGTCCTCTACAGGTGTCGTATCGGCAGAGTCGTCAAAATCATTGCTGTATCTGTTGGGAAGTCCGGGGAATTCGCGACCGACGTAAAGAAGTCTGCCGCTGACCGTCTTGACAGGTCCGTGAGGTGCGGAAACGACAGTCTTTATGGGGTCTCCCCAGGTCTTGCCGTAGTCGTTCGAAATTCTGATAAACGAGCCCGCTCTGTCCTGCTCGGGTGTGTAGGTCTTGTAAGCCTCAAGGAAGCCCTCAAGCAGAGGCTTGAACTCGTCCTCAGCATCGCCTACTATCCAATTTCTCCATATACCTTGATATATTACTGCAGGGTGATTGAACCAGGAGACGATCATTCGTCCGTTGCCAAGATAGGTAAGTCCTGCATCGCGATCGTCAAGCCAGGTGTCGTTTATGATGCTCGGTACGCTCCAGGTCTCGCCGCCGTCGGTCGACGTGAACATCAGATCCTTACCGAACGTACAAACGTGAGACGAGCGGTGTCCCGAGCAAGCAGCATAAAGCACGCCGTTCTCGTCCTGAGTCACGGTCGGCCACGCCTGATAGCGAAACGGCCCTTCGTTTACTCTGTATACAATTCCCTTTTTAATTATCTTCATAGTCTTTACCTCCTTTTCGGTAAGCTTGCTGATGCCATTTTAACATACGCACCGCCAAATGTCAATACGAAAGCAAGATAATTTTATATAAATAATAAAGTAAAAAAACGCTATGACTCTTGACATTTGCCAAAAGATGTGATATACTGTATTATCTATTAAAATGTGAAAGTATGTCAAAAACAGAAAGGACAGAAAACGATATGCAGGATAAATTTGAAACAAAGTATCCCTTTGTGGAAAATGAAAAGGAAGTCCTCGGCTTCTGGAAGGAAAACGATTGCTTCCAGAAACTCAAGGCAAAGAACGCAAACGGCCCGAAGTACCGCTTCATCGACGGTCCTATCACGGCTAACAACCCCATGGGTATACATCACACCTGGGGACGTACCCTCAAGGATACCTTCATCAAGTACAACGCTATGAAGGGTCGCGACACCCACTACCGCAACGGCTTTGACTCTCAGGGCCTTTGGGTCGAGGTAGAGGTCGAGAAGGAGCTTGGCTTTAAGACCAAGCACGATATCGAGGCTTACGGTCTTGATAAGTTTACCGAAAAGTGCATCGAGCGTGTAAAGAAGTTCTCGGGCGTTATCACTGAGCAGTCGATCAGACTCGGTCAGTGGATGGACTGGGATAACTCCTACTACACCTACACCGATGAAAATATTCAGGGCATCTGGACCTTCCTCAAGAAGTGCCACGAGGGCGGATGGATCCGTCAGGTCTATAAGCCTATGCCTTGGTGCTCGCGTTGCGGAACCTCGCTCTCCGAGCACGAAATGACCGGTTCTTATAAGGAGATCGAGCACGAGGCTGTATTCTTCAAGCTTCCCATCAAGGACACGAATGACTACATTCTCGTATGGACCACGACTCCCTGGACTCTCTCTGCTAACGTAGCTCTCGCGGTAAACCCCGAGATGACCTACGTAAGAATTCACGTTGCAGGTGAGGATAACAACTACGTTACCTCGCTCAACTACTATAAGCAGAAGTTTGAGAACAAAGAGGGTGTTGAGCTTCTCGCAACTATGAAGGGTACTGACCTCGCAGGACTCGAGTATGAGACCTGCTTCCCCGAGATCGACGAGCAGAACTTTGCACACAAGATCGTCCTCTGGGACGAAGTTGCTGACGACGAGGGATGCGGAGTCGTTCACATCGCTCCCGGATGCGGTGCCGAGGACTTTGCTCTCGGTGAGTCTATTGGTCTTCCCAAGATCATCCCCGTTGACGAGTACGGTATCTTCTACAACGGCTTCTCCTTCCTCTCGGGTCTCGATGCGCAGGATTGCCGTCAGCTCGTATTCGACGAGCTCAAGAAGAGAAATAAGCTCTTCTACACACATAAGTATAAGCACAGCTACCCTGTCTGCTGGAGATGTAAGAAGGAGATCATCTTCCGTCTCGGCAAGGAATGGGCTATCGCTGTTGACGAGCTTCGTCCCCGCCTTATCGCAAACGCTAACAAGGTTCGTTGGGAGCCCGCATATCAGGGCAAGAGAATGCTCGACTGGCTTGAGAATATGTCGGACTGGAATATCTCGCGTAAGAGATTTTACGGTCTTCCCCTTCCCTTCTATCTCTGCGACTGCGGCGAGCTGACAGTTGTTGGCTCCAAGGACGAGCTTTACGAGCTCGCTGTCGACAAGTCCAAGGTAGACGCTATCCCCCATCTCCACCGTCCGTGGATCGACGACGTTCAGATCTGCTGCCCCAAGTGTAAAGCTGCGGTACAGAGAGTAACTCAGGTCGGCGACGTTTGGCTTGACGCGGGTATCGTTCCTTTCTCGACTCTCAAGTACCTCACTGATAAGGAATATTGGAAGCAGTACTTCCCCGCAGAGCACGTTCTCGAGATGAAGGAGCAGATCAGACTCTGGTTCTACTCTATGCTCTTTATGAGCACCGTTCTCGTTGATGAGCCTCCCTACGAGAGAGTAAGCACGCACGGTATGGTAGTTTCCGAGGACGGAAGCCGCTTCTCCAAGACAGGATTTATGATCCGCTTCGACGAGGCTGCTGACATCATCGGTGCTGACGCATCGCGTTACATCTTCGCTTCCTCCTCGACCTCGACCGACGTACGCTTCGGCTTTAACCTCGGTGAAGAGGCAAGAAGAAAGCTCCTCGCTTTCTGGAACCTCGAGACATTCTTCGCGACCTACGCTGATATCGACGATACCAAGGTAGACCTCTCGAAGCTCGATCCCGCAAAGCTCTGCCCGATCGACCGCTGGTTGCTCATCCGCACCAATAAGTTCATCAAGGAGACCAACGTTTATATGGCGGATTACTCCACCCGTGACGTCGTTACCCTCTTTGAGAGCTTTGTAAACGATATCTCCAACTTCTACATCCGTGTAAACCGCGGCCGTTTCTGGTCGACCGAGAACAGCGAGGATAAGCAGAACGCGTATGCAGTTCTCTTCTACGCTATCAAGGCGATCACAGGAATTATGGCTCCCATCATTCCCTTTATGACCGAGTACACCTGGCAGAAGTTCATCAAGAGATACTCTGACGAAGAGACTCTTTCGGTATTCCTCTCGGATTACCCCGAGGTAGATCCCGCGCTTGATATTTCCGACGACCGCATCCTTGCAGACGTTGAGTGCGCAAGAGAGATGATCTCTCTCGGTCTCAAGCTCCGTAACGAGAAGCAGATCAAGATCCGCCAGCCTCTCTCGACTATGTACGTAAGTGCTACCGAGCAGAACGCGAACGCGATCGAGACCTTCGGCTCTGTTATTATGAGCGAGATGAATATCAACTCGATCGAACAGCTTACAGATACCTCCGCGCTTGAGTCCAACTTCCTCACCGTCAACTTCAAGGTTGCAGGACGCGTTCTCAAGAACCGCGCGAACGAGGTCAAGGCATTCCTCGGCGAGCTTGACGCGGCACGTCAGCAGGAGCTTTCGAACGCAGTCAAGGCAGGACAGAACATTTCTCTTCCCGAGCTTGAGCTCGAGGTAGAGCCCGACGTATTTACGCTCAACTCCAAGCCGCTTGACAACGTGGCTATCTACTCGAATAACGGCGAGTTCGTAGCACTTGATACCACCATCTCCGACGAGCTTGCAAGAGCGGGAATACTTCGTGATATCGTTCGTCAGTGTCAGGTATTCCGTAAGGCTGCAGGATTTGACGTAAGCGACCGCATCTATATCGCGTTCGAGACCGAGTCCGAGCTTATCAAGAGCATAATCGCAGAGAAGCAGGCTCAGCTCGAGTCTGACCTCCTCGCGACCTTCGAGGCTCCCGCAAACGTTGAGTACACCGGCACGATCGACCTCGACGGCACGGTCATCACCGTTCAGCTTCAGAGAAAGTAATCACAATAAAATAACAGCAGAAAAGCACCTAAACCGCAAGGCTTGGGTGCTTTCTGTTATGTTATACGATTATCATTAACTACATTTTTATTTACCACTTTTCTCTTTGGCACGAAAGGCGCAAAGAGAAAAGTTAGCAAAAGAGAAACGCCGTTTTAGGAGTTTCGCTCGTGCGCGAGCGACCAAGGCTCTGCCTTTGGAAACCGCAAACTTTTGAAAAAGTTTGATCAAAACTTTCCTGTGACGCTCCCAATACCAACCCTCATTCAAGTTCTTTGGCTCCACCTTTCTCGAAAGAAAGGTGGAAAATACAAAACACAAACTAACTTCTATACCAAGCTCGGCGCCCCTCGGTGCGTTTGTCGATAAGACCGATATGAGAAAGGAGATTGAGTGCGGAATAGAGGTCTCTGCCGCGCAGACGGGTGTGCGGCTGATAGTCGGCAGCAGAGAATTCCTTACCGATAAGCTCGGCAGGCAAAAATTCCACGTAATCCGCGACCTCGCGAAGCTCGATCAGCTCGACGAGCTTGGTAGGAAAGACCTCGTTGTCGTACTTGCCGCTCTTGCGGTAGCGCACCGCCTCGGAATAGCGGTATTCCTCGACCTCGACGAGTGCGACAATGATAGAAAAGCGCGCGTGACCTATAAAATCGCGCAGATAGTAGAGCTTCGGCAGAATATCTTCAAGGTGCGCCCTCTTCGGCGAGGAACGCACGTAGGATATCTCGCCGCTCTCGCGGTCGGCGCGGATTATCTTCCGCTTGACCACAAGCGGATGCACCACGGTCACAAAATTGTCGGTCTCGTTCAGATAATAACCGATCTTATCGGTAAGCGGCGCAAATGACGCGCACTGTATCTCGTAGATGTGCCCGTCGCAAAGCACGTCGGCGGTATAGCGACCGACCTTGATCTCAAAGAAATTCTCGTTGTCACAAAAGGTGCGCTTGAGCACCCGATGCAGCCGCTTTTCGTTGTATATGCCAATTCCCTCCTCGGCGGAGAGCCCCTTGACCGTGTAGGACTCTGCCGCCGCAAGAGTGGCAAATCTTTCATAAAAATTGATCTCCGTCACGTCGCAATACCCGCAAACTGATTGGAATAGAGCTTGTGATACTCGCCGCCAAGCGCGAGCAGCTCCTCGTGGCTTCCCGCCTCGGCTACGCGACCGTCCTTTATTACAACGATCTTGTCCGCGTCGCGTATGGTCGAGAGTCGGTGCGCGATTATGAGCGAGGTGCGGTTCTCCATCAGCGCGACCATAGCCTGCTGAATGTGCATCTCGGTTCTCGTGTCAACGCTCGAGGTCGCCTCGTCGAGTATGAGTATCTTCGGATCAGCAAGCACCGCGCGCGCGATCGAGAGAAGCTGTCGCTGTCCTTGCGAGAGATTGCTTCCCGACTCGGCAAGCATCGTGTCGTAGCCGTCGAGCAAACGCTCGATAAAGGTATCCGCCTTTGCAAGCGCCGCCGCGGCGCGCATCTCTTCGTCGCTCGCCTCAAGTCTGCCGTACTTTATGTTCGCCCTGATAGTGTCCGAGAAAAGCACGGTATCCTGCAAAACTATAGCAATAGAGCGACGGAGCGTCTCCTTAGGTATCGTGGTAATATCTCTGCCGTCGATCGTGATAACGCCGCCGTCGACCTCGTAAAATCTCGTCAGCAGATTTACGACCGTAGTCTTGCCCGAACCTGTAGCACCGACGATCGCGATCTTCTGTCCCTTCTTGAGCCAGAGATCAAGTCCCTTGAGGACGGGCTCGCCCTCCTCATACGCAAAATCGATGTTCTCAAAGCGGATGTTGCCCTCGATCTCGCTCACGCGTACCTCTGCCGTGCCCTCGTCGATCTCGTCCGCGCTGTCCATTATCTCAAATATACGCTCTGCGCCCGCGAGAGCCGTGAGTATCGACGCGTATTGGTTTGCGATCTCGTTTACGGGACGGGTGAATTTCTTGGAGTACTGAAGCATCGAGTGGATGTCACCAAGCATAAGCGAGGGAACGAGCGGATTGGGATTGAGCACGAAAAATCCGCCGAACGCCGCGATAAGAACGTATTGGAAGTTACCAAGGAAGTTCATACACGGGCCCATGATCGAGCCCCAGACGCGTGCGAGGATACTGCTCTTCTTGAGCTCGCCGCTCGTCACGCCGAAGTCCTCTATCGCCTTTCCCTCCTTGCCGTACGCAACGACCGTCTTGTAAGAGGTGACCATCTCCTCGACCTGACCGTTGAGCGCGCCGACGAGCTTTTGACGCTTGACGAAATATTTTCGCATAAATTTTGCAAGATTTGTGGATATTGCGATGGTCATAGGAATAGTGATGCAGGCGATAAGCGCCATTATCCAGCTATAGTATACCATCATCGTGAAAGCTCCGATGAGCGTGAGTATGCTCGATATGAGCGAGGCTATCGACTGCGAGACCGCGTTTGAAACGTTCTCGACGTCGTTTGTCATTCTCGACATTATGTCACCGTGCTTGTGCGTGTCTGTGTACTTGATCGGGAGCTTGGAAATTTTCTTGAACAGATCGTTTCGCATCATATAGACGGTGTTCTGCGAGAGCTTTGCCGCGATTATTCCCTGCGCGAGTCCAAGTCCTGCGCTGATGAGGAACAGAACACCCATCGCACCAAGGCAGAGGAACATCGTGTCAAGATCGACCGAAAGGCTTCCGTCCTCGGCGACCTTGATGGTGTTGATCGCCGCGCCCTGAAGCGCAGGGCCTGCGAGGTCAGAGACCGTGACGGTCGCCATAATGCAGACCAGCGCGATGACGAGCAGCTTGCTCTTGCCTATGTACTTGAGCAGTCTGCCGAGTGTCTGAAGAGTGTTCTTCGGCTTTTCTCTGTTCACTCTCGCACCCATAGGTCCGCCGCCACCACCGCCGGGGCGGCGCATATCGGGCATCTTTGCCTGAGGTGCTTTTCTCTGATCATTCATTTACATCCACCTCCTTCTCGTCGGCGCCCTTCATCTGCGAGTTGTAGATATCGCGATAGGTCTCGCTCGTTCTCATAAGCTCGTAGTGCGAGCCGCAATCCTTGATAGTTCCGTTCTCGATGACCGCAATTCGATCTGCCTCCTTGACGCTGGCGATCCTCTGCGCGATCATAATGACCGTCGAGCCGCTCAGCTCTTCGCGGAGCGCTTTGCGAAGTCTCGCCTCGGTAGCGAGATCGAGCGCAGAGGTCGCATCGTCGAGAATTATCATCTCGGGGCGACGGACGATAGCGCGCGCGATTGACATTCTCTGCTTTTGTCCGCCCGAGAGCGACGCGCCCTTCTCTGCTATGTAATCGTCAAATCCGCCCGAGAAGCTGTTGACGAAGTCCTCAGCCTGCGCGATCCTTGCCGCCGCGCGCACTTCCTCGTCGGTCGCGTCGGGCTTTCCCCAACGGATATTCTCCGCGATAGTTCCCGAGAAGAGCTCGCTCTTCTGCATAACGTAGGAGATGTTCGAGCGCAGAGCGGCGAGGTCGTATTCCTTTACGGGAATCCCGTTGACCAGCACCTCTCCCTCGGTCGCGTCGTAGAAGCGGAGTATCATATTCACAAGCGAAGTCTTGCCCGATCCCGTAGCACCGATGATCGCAAAGGTCTCGCCCTTCTTTATGTCAATATTTATATCGTGAAGGACGGGGCGACCTGTTGCGGAGGGGTATCTGAAGCTCACATTGCGGAAGGATACCGCGATATCCTCAGACTCTGCGACCTTGTCTCCCGATATGATCACGGGATCTGCGTCAAGCACCTCGTTTACACGCTTGACCGATGCCATAGCGCGAGATACCGAGGTAAAGAGCATAGTTACCATCATTATCGACATGATTACCTGCGTTACGTATGTGACCGCCGCCATGATAGTTCCCGCGCTCATCTCGCTTCCCGCAACGTTTGCGATATCAAGACCGCCGATAAGTATTACCGCGATGATAGCCGCGTTCATCACCACCGTCAGCACGGGGTGCATTATCGCCATCATTTTCTGAACCTTCATATTGGTGTCGCGAAGCTCGCCGTTAGCCGTCTTGAAGCGTTCGAATTCGTGATCCTCGCGGACGTAAGCCTTGACCACTCTCGCACCCGTCACGTTCTCCTGAACTACCGAGTTGACGCGGTCGAGCTTTTGCTGGATCTTACTGAATATCGGTACTGCGCGAGTCAGTACAAAGGTGAGCATCAGTGCCATTATCGGCAGAGCGCAGAGAAGCACGAAGCCGAATTTAACGTCGAGCGTGCAGAGCATTACCGTGCCGCCGATAAAGAACATCGGCGAACGCACGAGCATACGCAGAAGCATTTCGGTGAATTCTATTATCATCGTGACGTCGTTGGTCATTCGTGTTACGAGCGAGCCCGTGGTGAATTTGTCGGTCTGCTCGATCGAGAGCGACATTACCTTTTTGTACGCGTCGCGGCGCAGATCGTCGCCAAGGCTCTGGGATGCCTTAGCCGCTGTGTAGGCGCAGAACACGCCGAAAAATCCGCCTATCAGCACCACAACGAGCATAAGTATTCCAAAGGTGAGTATGACCTGCATCGAGCTGTAAGTACCCTCGCCGTAAAGCAAACGCATCACAGTCGAGCCGAGCTCGGACTCCGAGACGTCTCCCGCCGCGTTGATACCGTAGTCTACGATGACCGTCATAAGCTTTGGCAAAAACAGATCCGCCATTACCTCGCCGATCATCAGCAAGGGCGAGATTATCGCAAGAAGCGCATATGGCTTCAGATATCGAAATACCGTTTTCATTCTTCCTCCTCATTCTTCTGCTCGGATAGCAGATTTTCGCGTATTTTTCCAAGCAGAGTCATCAGCGTCGCCCTCTCGTCCTCGCTCAGTCCCTCGAGTGCCAGCTCGTCGGTCTGTCTTATCTTCTCAAGTCCGCATCTGTCGATCTCTCTTCCCTTTTGCGTAAGTCTTGCGCGAAGCTCACGCTTGTCCTCGGGGTTCTTAAATAGCTCGACTATCTCCTCGTCCTGCATCTTGCGCAGTATCACGCTGACCGTCGGCGGCCGCAGATGAGTCATCCCGACTATCTCGCGCTGACTTGCTCCGTCGCTCATAGCCAGAGCTGACAGAACCAGCCGCGCGCCGTGCTGTGACATTACTCCCTCTATGTTCGCGCCTCTCACCCTCGCTCCCGTAAGCCTTGAGTTCTCGTGGCAGAGCTTGACGGGGTTACTTCCAAGCTCGCATCTGCGAGGCGGTGTCGGCATAGAAAAGCATTCTTTTTTTGCCATTTTTTATTCCTTTCGCCAAAATTTTAAAATTAGTTAGTTACCTAAGTAATTATATCTCACTCTGCCTTGTTTGTCAATAGGCGCGCGCTATTTTGAGCGATATATAAAGGAATATTTTTTTACTGTTTTGATTTTAAATCCACTATTGAAACATATTTCAACGGTTGCTTTTTATCTTTTCGCAAATGCTAATATTGTATCCGAAAATTTTCGGCATACTCCCGTTCTTTATCAAATTCAATAAAGAGGAAAAATTATGAGAAGAAAATTCAAAAGATTTTGCACTCTGGCGCTCGCGCTTCTCCTGCTTAGTGCCCTGATCCCGTCAGGCAGAGAGAAGCTCACGGGCATAGCCGCCTCGGTCAGTGACGCGTTCTCGCACAGCTTTGACGCGGATGACTACAGAGCGGTCATGAGCGAGCCCGACGTGCTCACGGGCAGCAGCTACGCAACGCTGACCAAAAGCGAGCTGAGATCTCTGCGCCTCTACCCCGGCGGCACGCCCTTTGGCGTAAAGTTTATGACCGAGGGCGTGCTCGTAGTCGGTTTTTGCGACGTCGACACAAGCTCGGGGCGCGTAAATCCCTCGAGTAACGCGGGACTCTCGGTGGGCGACCGCATAATCTCGCTCAACGGCAAGAGGATCTCAGGATCAGCCGAGCTCTCGCAGATAGTCGAGAGCAGCGCGGGCAAGAACATCTCGATCGTCTACCGCCGCGGCGGAAGTGAGCACACCGCAACTCTGACTCCTGCGTATTCTGTCAGCGAGGGATGCTACAAGACAGGCGCGTACGTTAAAGACAACGGCGCAGGCATCGGCACCGTGACCTATATCCTGCCAAACTCGCTTGAGTTTGGCGGACTCGGACACGGAATCTGCGAGGGCGACGGCGGTAAGCTCGTGCCCATCTCGCGAGGATCGGTGGTAAACGTCGGCATCGACGGAGTTGAAAAGGGCGAGTGCGGCAACCCCGGCGAGCTCCGCGGGCACTTCAAGTCGGGCAAGAGCGGCTCGCTTTTGCAGAACACCGACTGCGGTGTGTTCGGCGTGCTCGCAACACTCCCCGAAGGGCTCCCGAGCGAGCCGCTCTACCTTGGTCTGCGCGAGGACGTAAAGGAGGGGCGCGCGTATATCTGGTCAACGCTTGAAGGATGCACACCGAAAAAATACGAGATCGAGATATCGAACATCGACCGAAGCGCCACCGCAGGCAAGTGCTTTACAGTAAAGGTCACGGATAAAAACCTCATCGCAACGAGCGGCGGCATCGTTCAGGGAATGAGCGGCTCGCCGATCATCCAGAACGGCAAGCTCATCGGCGCGGTCACACACGTAATGATAAACGATCCGACAGCCGGCTACGGAATATTCATCGAGAATATGCTCGCGGCGGCAAACAGCCAAGTGCAGCCAAAGGCGGCGTAAACCTAACAAAAATAATCCCTTATATAGCTCGCGTTGAGCTATATAAGGGACAAACTTTTTGCAAAAGATTCTATTTAGGCTATGCCTCATTCTCCAAGATCCAATCGAGAAGCTCCTGATATTTCATCTCCCCAGCCGCGACGGCGAGACCGACACGAGCGACCTCTGCATTGGTGGGGCGGAGTTTGATGCCGTTTGTTTCAAGGAAGGTGAGTAGAACGTACATTCCTATTCTTTTATTTCCATCCACAAACGCGTGGTTGGATATCAGCGCAAAGCCAAGCCGCGCGCCTTTTTCCTGCTTGGTAGGATATAATTCTTTTCCGTCAAAGGTCGCAAAAGCCGATTCGAGCGCGCTGTTTAGAAGCGTGATATCGCGCACGCTCGGGTCCCCGCCCGTTTCCTCTGTAATGAGCTTGTGCAACAAAAGCACCTTTTCCTGACTGAATTTGATCATTTCGCAAGCTCCTCAAATGCAGGACGGTAGAGCTTGAGAATACGCGCCGCCACAAAGTCGATCTTTTCGTCGTCGGTCATTTCTATGGTAGTATCCTGCTCGAGATCCACCAGCTTATATTTTGGCTTGTTGTTCTTAAAAATATAGAGCTCCCCTTGCTTTTCGGTCATTTTCGCCACGCGCGAAAAATTCTGATTAGCCTCAGAGATCGAAACGATCTTTTTGGTATCCAAATTCATTATAACTACCCCCTTTTTTGAGATTACAATAATATTATACACCAATTTTAGGACATTGTCAACCTAAAATTTGATTTTTATTTTTCAAAAATCACTCGGTTTATGAAAATACTGTTATCGCTGCCGTATTTCGCGCACGCGTCCCAGCCGTGCGGATCGTTCTGCATCCACTCAGCCGCGTAGATATAGCCCTCGCTCTCGGAATATGACTGACAGCCGAAGTTCCCGAGCCGCGCGCCGCGCTCGGCGACCGCTATCTGCTCGGTCGAGCGGATGACGCACATTCTCTCGGGATCGAATTCGGCGATAAAGAGCGGCGCGCGGTGGCGGAAGATGTGGTCGTTCACCCCCGCTCTGCGCGTGTAGACGAGCCAGAGTCTGCCGCCGCCCGTCAGCCAATGCTGCTGGGTATTGTAATTACCGAGGCTCGCGCCGTCGTCAAAGCAGAGCTCGCGCACGTCCTCGAAATGCAAGCCGTCAGAGCTTTTGGTAACAAATCCCGTCACGTCGTTGCGCAGGGTGAGGAAATATTCGTCCTTATGCTTTATTATCGACGGTTCGTCAAAGCCGCGCGGAACGTCAATGCTGAGCGCGCGCCCTATCTCGATCACGCGTATGCTCTCGCCGTCAAACGAGCAACGCATCACGGCGGCATCCGAGCAAGCGTCACCGCCTGCGCACTTTTCGTAGGAGCGGTAGTATATCGGGATAAGCAACTCGCCCGATTCGGTCTCGAGTATCTGCGAGCATCCCGCGCCTGCCGAGAAATATGCCGCCTCGTCGGGCATCTCGATGCTCTTCCATTCACCGAAATCTCCGCTCTCCCCGTCGTACACCGCATACGCGGTGCTCCTCGGGCGAGGATCCTTTAATATTTTATTATCACTTCCATAGACTACGGTATGCCCCGTAAGAATGATCTTGCCGCTCTTTTGGTGGTAAAACGGAGTTGCGTCGCTCATCACCACACTGCTGCCGTCGGCAAAATATCTGCGAGCGAGATGCTTGCAAAGCTTGGGAGACGAGAAGCTCTTGCCGCCGTCATGCGTGAGCACCATCTCAATTCCGCTAAAGACGTCGCAACCCGAAATATCGAGCTTCTGCATCGTGATGATACCGAAGCCGCAGGGCATCATCAGCCCTCTCGCGTGTACGTAACAGCGGTCCTTTCCACATTCCCATCTTACAGATCTGTTTTCTATTCTCATTTTGATCCTCCCTTTCTGTACTCGCTCGGAGAGACTCCGACGCATCTTTTGAACACGCTTGCAAAATAGGTCGAGTCGCAAAATCCGACAGAGAGCGCGATCTCGGTCACGCTGAGAAGGGAATAGCGCAAAAGCGTTTTCGCATCCTCGATCCTCAGCTCGCACAGATATTCGCGAAAGCTCTTGCCCGTGCTCCTTTTGAATCGGTGGCTTATCGACGAGCGACTGCAGGCAAATTCCCTGCATATATCATCGAGCGTGATATTCCGCGTGTGGTACCGCTTTACGTAGCGTAGTATTTTGTCCATCTGCCCCTCTTCGAGTGTCGCACCGTCCTCGGCGCGCAGATATGCAAGCTCAAGCATACTGCAAAGCGGCCGCAGTAGCGTATCGACGTATTCCTTTTGCGGCATATCTGCCTTGAGGCCCTGATACGCCTCGCGCAGTCTATCTTCGGGTATAACGTAGTCTTCTGCCGTTTTTTTAATAAATGAGTCGGCATTCTCCGTGCGATATCCGCTGACCGAGATAAAGCCGACTGTCACGTGTCCGTTACTTATCGGGTAGACGTACTCCGAAACGCCCGCGAAGCACTTACCGCAAAACGAGCCCTCGCGGCAACGCTGACGCACCTTGCTCTGCCGTTCTATACAGTGCTTTTGCGCACGCTCGAAGGTCTTGATATAAACGCAATATGGATTGTCGTGAATATTGAAGGTGATAAGATCGCTAAGACTTATCAGCGACTCGTTGCCGTATGGGTGAAGCGTGAGCGAGAGTCCGCACTCGCTCCGCAGATACAGTATGTAATTTTTTATATCTTTTGTGTCGTACATAGTCTCTCCTTGCACGTTTTTACATAAATACAGCGCATAATCTAAGGAATACAGACTGTTTTTGTGCTATCATTATACCATAAGCTTTAGGAGGTTTCAATATGAAATACGAAATTGATCTGAAAATAAATTCGAGCTACGACGTTATCGTGGTAGGCTCGGGCCCTGCGGGAGTTGCGGCGGCTATCAGCGCGGGAAGGAACGGAGCAAGCACACTGCTTATCGAGAGCTGTGGCAGAGTTGGCGGCATCTCGACCTCGGGAATGATGAGTCATTTCACGGGCAGATGCGGAAATCCTCTCTACCGTGAGATACTGCAAAGATCCGCCGACAAGAACTATTTTGCGCCGGGCGAGGTAACGAAATACATAGATCCCGATATGCTCACGCTGACCTATATCGAGATGCTCGAGGAGGCGGGAGTAAAGACTCTGCTCTACACCACATTCTGTGACGTTATGATGGATGGCGAGAAAGTCACGGGTATCATCTGTCACTCCAAGGACGGATTTTCTGCTTTTGGCGCAAAGACCGTCATCGACGCGAGCGGAGACGGCGACGTAACTTACAAGAGCGGCGCGGAATATATCAAGGGACGCGAGAGCGACGGCAAGATGCAGCCCGCAACGCTGATGTTCAAGGTCGGCGGAGTTGATATGGAGCGCGCGGTATTCCCCGGCTCGTTTGAAACGCTCGTTCCCACCGAGCGCGGAGAGCTTCAGGCGCTCGCAAAAGAGATACTTCCCCACCCCGCAGGTCACGTTCTGCTCTACCGATCGACCATCCCCGGCATCGTAACCTGCAATATGACCAACGTAACCGATATCGACGGCACTTCTGCCGAGGATCTGACGCGCGCGGAGACCGTATGCCGCAAGCAGATACCGCACATAGTCAAATTTCTGCGCGAGTACGTCCCGGGATACGAGAACTGCTATATCATAGGCTCCGCATCACTTATGGGAATTCGCGAGACAAGGCACTTCAAGGGAGTGAGCACCATAACCGAGCAGGAGATCTCTGCGGCAGTTCAGCACGAGGACGCGGTGGTGTTCGATGCACACTTCAATTTTGACGTCCACAACATCACGGGCGCAGGACTTGATAAGACGGGCTGCCAGAAAAACTTCAAGCAGAAAAACGGCTACACCATCCCCTACGGATGTCTCGTGCCCGAAAGGATAGACGGACTTCTGCTCTCGGGCAGAAATATCTCGGGCACGCATATGGCGCACTCGAACTTCCGAGTAATGCCGATCTGCATCGGCATCGGCGAGGCTTGCGGAGTCGCGGCGGCGCTCGCATCGAAGAGCGGCAGACAACCGCGTGAGATCGATGCCGCAGAGATACGCGCGGTGATACTTAAAGAAATATGATGAAAATTCACGGTGATTTTATCGGCGGAAACATCCGCGTAAGTGAGATATGCGGCGACAAAGTCCTGCTTCAAAACGAGCTTCGCGACACGGTCGGAGATTGGTTCTATTGGGCATTCTGCGTCGAGGGCGCAGAGGGGCGCGAGCTCTGCTTTGAGCTTGGTCAGAATCGCCTCGGCTACTTCGGGCCCGCCGTAAGCTACGACCTTTGCGAGTGGCATTGGCTCGGTGAGTGCGAGGGCGACTCCTTTGTCTACCGCTTTGGCGAGAACGAGAGGCGCGTGTATTTTGCGCATCATATGCTCTACCACCCTGCGCGCTTTTTCTTGCTCTGCCGGCGACTCGGTTTGCAGACAGACGAGCTCTGCAAGAGCCGCAAGGGGCGCAGCGTTCCCTGCCTCTGTATCGGTGAGGGTGAGCGCAGTATTATCTTTTGCGCGCGCCACCACGCTTGCGAGTCGACGGGCAGCTACGTTATGGAGGGCATTATCGAGGAGCTCGCAAGCTCTCCTATCAAGAACGCGCGCACTCTCTTCGTTCCGTTCGTCGACTTTGACGGAGTTCTCGACGGAGATCAGGGAAAAAGCCGCTATCCGCACGACCACAACCGCGACTATACAGACGAACCGCTCTACCCCGAGGTGCGCGCCATCTGCGAGCACCGCGACAGGTACGGCTGTACGCTCGGCTTTGATCTTCATTCCCCTTGGCACAAGGGCGGAGTCAACGACAGGATCTTTGTCGTGCGCAATATGTGTGAAAAGACTCAACGATTTGACGAATTCTCGGCTCTGCTCGAGTCCGAGATCACCGAAAGCTCGATGAAATATTCGCACACCAACGATTTTCCGCCGCTCACCGCCTGGAATCAGCCGAGTGCGAATTTTGCCTATACGACAAACTCCCGCCCCGATTGCCGCCTCGCCTTCTCGCTTGAGAGCGCGTATTTCGGCACCGAGGACGATCGCGTATCTGACGCAAAGCTTGTCGAGCTCGGCAGATGCTTTGCAAGAGCGGTCAAAAAATACTTTTTGGAGGCAGATATTTGTAACAAATTGTTAACACACTACTCTCTCGCTTTGTGATATAATTAAAAAAACGGAGGTGGCGGATATGACTGATCACGAATTGTTTTTATCAATAAACGAGCCTTTTGCGGCAGGTCTTTTTGAGATTGAGGGCGCGTCGCCTATGATCCGATTTGCCAACGCGCTCAAGCGATTTTGGGAGAGCGCGGCTCTTCCGCCCTACGGGAGCGGCAGGCTCTATCCGTCGGGCAGAAATATATTCACTTTTTGCGGTGAGTACGCAATAAAGCCTCACAACTCCAACGTATTCGAGGTCAATTGGTCCCTGCTCTCGTCCAAGAGCGAGAGAGCCTGCGATATTATGCGCGCCGAGTACGACCTCGTCTTTAAATTCTACGGCAATCCGCACACGGTCGGAGGAATGGGATGGACTCACTCCTTCCCAAACTACACAAGAATTCTTCGCGACGGACTCTCTTCTTACGAAGAGAGAGTGAACGCGCTCGAGGATGGCGACTTCAAGCAGAGTCTGCTGATACTGCTTGAGGGAATAAAGCTCTACCACACGCGCTGTCTTGAGCATCTTAAGGAGCAGAATGCGCCGAGCGAGCTTATCTCGGTCCTGCAAAGGATGCCCTACGAGATACCGAAGAGCTTTTACGAAGCGCTAATCTCGCTCAACTTCTGCTATTATCTCGACGGCTGTGACGACATCGGTCCTATAGACCGCACGCTCCTGCCCTACTACAAAGGCGAGGACATCGACGAGCTTGTCGGGCTCTTCCGTGAATTTTTCAAAAACGTAGATCTCAACGACGGCTGGTCGGGCACGCTCGGACCTGACTACAACGAGCTGACACGCGCCGCTATCCGCGCGATAAAGAACGGACGGCGACCTAATCTTCAGCTACTTGTCAAAAAGGATATGCCCGATTGGGTATGGCAGGAATGCGCCGACACGCTCTCAAGCAGTTGCGGTCAGCCTGCGTTTTACAACTATGAGCTATATACCGAGCGTCTGCGCCTGCTGATGCCCGACGTACCCGAGGAGGATATGCGCCGCATAGCCTTCGGCGGATGCACCGAGACTATGTTCGAGGGGCTCTCGAACGTCGGCTCGGACGATGCGGGCATAAACACCGCGCTCGTGCTCTCGGACTATATGCGCCGCGAACTTGCGAACTGTGCCGACTATGAGGACTTCTATCTCGGCTATATAGGCGAGCTGAGGCGGGTTATCTCCGAGGTCGAGGACCTCGTCAACAAGTACCGCAGAACGCGTGCGCTCCACCGCCCCGCGCTCGTCAGGACGCTTCTCGTCGACGACTGCATCGACACGCGCACCGAGTTCAACCGTGGCGGCGCAAGATACGTCTACAGCGTCATCAATATTGCGGGCGTTATCAACGTTATCGACTCGCTCTCGGTCATCCGCGAGCTGATATACGAAAAGAAGCTCTACAGTCCGACCGAGTTCATCTCGCTTATGGACGCGCGCGACCCCGACTTTTTGCACGAGGCAAAGAAGTGCGCTTCCTACGGCAACGACAACGACAGAGCCGACTTCATCGGTGAGCGGCTTATCTCGGATATCACCGCCGCGTTCGATCAGCGCGAATGCTTCCCGAGAGGAAAGTTCTATCCCGTTGCAAATCAGTTTACTACCTATGCCGACGCGGGCAGGAATATCCCTGCGACTCCCGACGGCAGAGGCGCGGGTGAGCCGCTCTGCGATTCGCTCGGCGCGATACACAACAACGACCGCAAGGGCGCGACCGCGCTTCTCAATTCGGTCGCAAAGCTCGGAGTCTGTAGAATAATCGGCACTCCGACCACCAACATCCGCATCTCCAAAAAACAGCTTGCTCCCACGCTCCCCTCGCTCGTAAAGACCTTTTTCTGTGCAGGCGGAATGCAGCTTCAGGTCTCGTGTCTGTCGCGCGAGGAGATACTCGACGCGATGGCTCACCCAGAAAAGTACAGCTCGCTCGTGGTAAGGATCGGCGGCTTCAGTGAATATTTCACCCGCCTCTCGCCCGACCTTCAGCAGACCGTGCTTGAGAGAACGGAGCACTGATATGTCGGGAACTCTGTTTAATATCCAAAGATTTTGCACCGACGACGGACCGGGAATTCGCACGACGGTATTCTTCAAGGGCTGTAATCTGCGCTGCGCGTGGTGCCACAACCCCGAGAGTCAGTTGAGAGACGTGCAGTTGATGTTCTTTGCCGACAAGTGCATAGGCTGCGGCAAATGCAGTGAAAAATGCCCGAACGCGCTCGAGAGCTGTCAGCTCTGCGGCAATTGCGCGCTCTATTGCCCCGAGGACGCAAGAGAGATCTGCGGGCGGGAATACAGCGCCGACGAGGTGATGGACGAGATACTCAAGGACAGAGCCTATTACGAAGCCTCGGGCGGAGGCGTGACCTTCTCGGGCGGCGAATGTATGCTGCAGATCGACTTCCTTTGCGAGCTGCTCAAGCTCTGCAAAGAAAATGGCATCCACACCTCAGTCGACACCGCGGGATGCGTGGAATACAGCCGCTTTGAGAAAATTCTCCCCTATACCGACCTCTTTTTGTACGATCTCAAATGCGCCGACGCGGATACGCACAAAAAGTACGTGGGAGTCGACAACGCGCTAATACTTGAGAACCTCGGCAAGCTCTTTGACGCCAAAAAGGATATATGGATACGCATTCCCGTAATCCCTGCCGTCAACGACACCGAACAAGAGATGCTCGCGCTCAGGCAGATCATATCCTCCCGCGGCAGACCGTCGCGCATCGAGCTTCTTCCCTATCACGCGATGGGCGAGCACAAATACGCCGCGCTCGGAAGAGAAAAAGAGAGCTTCTCGGTGCCCTCGGACGAAAAGATGCAAATGTTAAGGAATATTTTTGATAACTACAATAATTGCTAAGTTTTTAAAGCCAAGCCTCCCTTGTGTAAAGGGAGGTGGCATTTTCGCAAGAAAATGACGGAGGGATTGTAAAAAAAGCAAAATTTTTAGTAAAAAACAATCCCTCAGTCGCTTCGCGCCAGCTCCCTTTGCACAAGGGAGCCTTTTGTTTTCTGTACATCGACGATAAAATAGGGTTATCGGTAAGCTGAGCGCTGGTAAATCACCTTTTTTGATGCAAAGCTGTTGACAAGGCTATAGAAAAAAGCTATAATAAAATCAATACAGCGCAAAGGAGAAAGAAAATGAGAGGTCATAAATTCTGGAGCTACTCTCCATACCGCCCGTTTTTGTACGAGGTAGGAGACATATATATCTGCCGCGTCGTTCCAAGCATCAACTCGATCCACCTCGAATGGTTGCCTGCAGATAGCGTGAGCTACTCGGTCTTCGTCAGAGAGCGCGCGAGCGGTGAATTTATGCTTTGCGGCAGTACCGACGGAACTTGCTTTGATATAAGTGAGCTCAAGTCCGATACCGACTACGAATTTTTCATCTCGGCAGACGAAAAAAAGAGCCGCGTGCGGCTTGCAAGATGCGGCGAGTCGGTAGGAAGCGTAGTAAACTATCTCCACCCCGACGATACGTGCTACGCGTTCTCGGGCAGATATCTCTGCTCTCCTTCCTTCGTGCGCCATCCCGACGGCTATCTTTTAGCCTCGATGGATCTCTACGCGCACGCGCATCCGCAAAATCTGACGCTCATCTTCCGCTCGGACGACGAAGGCGAGAGCTGGCACTACGTCAGCGAGCTGATGCCGTGCTTCTGGGGCAAGATGTTTATACACAAGGGTGAGCTCTATATGCTCTCCTGCTCGACCGAGTACGGCGATCTGCTCATCGGAAAGTCGAGCGACGGCGGCAAGACCTTTTCTGCTCCCGCCTGCCTCATTCGCGGAGCGAACGGCAAAAACGGTAGCTGCGGCGTTCACAAAAATCCGCAGAATATCTTCAGCTTTGGCGGAAGACTGTACAATACGCTTGAATGGGGAAGCTGGGCAAACAAGGTCTACGGACACGCGGCTATGGTAATGTCCTGCGACGAGAATGCCGATCTGCTCGATCCTGAGAGCTGGAGCTTCTCCGAGCCCGCACCCTTCTCGCACTTCACCCCCGAGCTTGAAGGACTGCCGCAGAACACGATGACCATTGAGGGAACGCTTACGGTCGATCCCGAGGGTAAACTTATAAACATTATGCGCTTTGGCAAATTCAACACGGCTCTCGTCTACGAGGTGAACACGACCGACCACGACGCGCCTCTCAAATTCTCGCGGCTTATGGATTTTTCGGCAAACTACTCGAAGTTTATGATCAAGTACGACGAGCGTTCAGGCTACTACTACACGGTCTCAACGCGAGTCTATGACGAAAAGAAAACGAGCGCGCGCGACCTGCTCTCGCTGATGCGCTCGAAGGATCTGCGCACTTGGGAGGTAGTCTCCGATCTGTTCGACTATCGCGACCGCAACGACACTGCGCACGTCGGCTTTCAGTACGTGGATTTTGCGATCGAGGGCGAGGACCTGCTCTTCCTCTGCCGCACCGCGCTCAACGGCGCAAACAGCTACCACGACTCGAATTATTCGACCTTCCACAGAATAAAAAATTTCAGAAAAATATAACAACTGCTATCAGGAGAAATGCTATGAATACGATCGTCTGCTTTGGAGAGATCCTTTTTGACGTATACCCGACCGAAGCCTTTATCGGCGGCGCGCCGCTCAACTTTGCCGCGCATCTCTCACGTCACGGCGAGAGCGCGATGATGCTCTCGGCACTTGGCGAGGACGCGCTTGGCGCAAAGGCTCTCGGCTGGCTTGAGGAAAACAAAATAGACACTTCGCTTATCAAGCGCTCGGCTCTTCCCACGGGAAGATGCAACGTGACGATCGGTGAGAACGGTGTGCCGAGCTACGAGCTGCTCTGCGACGTTGCGTGGGACGAGATAAGCACCGACATCTGCTCGCGCCGCTTTGACGCGCTCTATTTCGGCACGCTCGCGCTCCGCTCGGAGCATAACCGCGCCACGCTCGAGAGGCTGATCGCAAATAACGACTTTGGCGATATCTTCGTCGACGTCAACATCCGCAAGCCATTTTATTCTGTCGACTCGCTCGCCATCGCGCTCTCAAACGCGACGATCCTGAAGATCAGCGACGAGGAGCTGCCCACCGTCGCGAGTCTTTTGGGCTTGAATTTCACCGATAACAAGGAATTCTGCGAGCTTCTCTGCGAGAAATTCGGCAATATCAAGCTGATCGTCCTCACACTCGGCGCAAATGGTGCGCTCTGCTATGAGGCGAACACACAACAGCTCACAAACACCGCCGCACGCAAGGCAAATGTGGCATCGACGGTCGGCGCGGGCGACTCATTTTCGGCGGCTTTTTTGCATAAATATCTCGGCGGCTCTACGATCGAATCCTGCCTTGACTACGCATCCCGCCTCGCCGCCTTAGTCGTCTCGCACTACGAGGCAGTGCCGGATTACTCTCCCGAAGAAATATAATTTTTTGCAATAATGAATGGCAAAAGCATATCACCGACAAGATAGATGTCGTTGCTTTGGCTAAAAACCGAACAAAGATTTATATAATTAAAATCAAAAGAAACCCGTGGTAGCCTGCTGTCCACGGGTTTCTTCCTCTCATTGTATCAAATTAACGATTTGGGATGTCGCTTTGGCTTACATTAACCCAAAGCCCTTTAGGGAATATCGGCTCGAGTTACGTACGCACTCAATAACAACACCGTAGAAAAGTTTTTTGCTTCTTTTTTTCAAAAAAGAAGAGAAAAAACCCCTTCATAAACTAACAAAACGTCACGGTCGCGAGCGTGTCGGGCAAAAGCTCGATATACCACCACTTGCCGCCTCTGAAATACTGCACCTGCGCCTTCTCGGGATTTGGATTTACCAGCATCAGCGCGGCGCTGCCGTCACTGTTCTCAACGAGCGTACCGCAAAGAGCCTTCTGATCCTTGGGAAAGGCAAACATTCCGTAGCCGTTCTTGTCAAAGGTGAGCGCGCTGATGAGCGAGTCGGGCTTGACGTATTTTGCAAAATGCTCGAACGCCTTGTACTGACCGCTGAAAGAAAGCTCGCCGCTCAGTCGGTTTCTCGTCACGAGTCCGCCGCAGAAGAACGGTCCGATATTCGGTCCGCCCGTCTCGTCGAGCATCAGATTCCAGCCCGTGAAGGAGCAGTAGCGCGAGTTGAGGGTCTTTGACATCATAATTCCCCACTTGCACCAATCGTTGTCATAGTGGTCGTAGAGTCGCGGTCCCGCTTCTGTGAAATGCAGACGCAGACCGTTATATTTATCAATGAGGTACTCGGTCTGCTCGATGCTTCCGTCGTAGTAATGGAAGGCAACGCCGCCGATCTCCTCGCGCAGCTCGGGGTACTCAGAAAGCTGCCAATCGACCTTATCCGAGTATGCAAAGCTGTGGTCGTTCGGCCATATCTCGATATTCTCTAAGCCTCTCTCGCAAAGCTTCTTGCGAAGCGCGCACACGAACGCGACCTCGGTCTCGGGATTCCAGATGCACGCGGGCATCATACCAAACTGCTGAGTTTCGGGCTCGTTCTGCGGTGTCAGAGCGCGTATTTTTATGCCGTGAGCCGCGTAAGCCTTGATGTATTTTACAAAATACTCTGCGTAGCACTCGACGTATTTCGCCCTCATATGTCCGCCGCACATCGATCCGCCCGTTTTCATCCATCCCGGAGGCGACCAGGGGGACGCGAAGAGATAAAGCTCGGGATTTACCGACAGTATCTCCTTTATCATCGGTATCACGTATTCCTCGTCGCGCGCGACCGAGAAATGCTCAAGCGCCTCGTCGCCCTCGACATCGTCGTAGCTGTAAAGCTCTGCGGAATAGTCGCTCGAGCCGATCGTCAGGCGCGCGACCGAAAGTCCGAGCCCGTCCTTGCCGTATATCTGCTCAAGCAGAGCGCGGCGCTCGCCACTCTCCATTTTGGCAAGATTGTAGCAGGAGCTTGCCGTGATAGCCACGCCAAAGCCCAAAAATCCGCTGTTTCTTTTTCCTTCAGCCGCCTTCGCGACCGCGGCACCACCCATATAGAGAGCTTCTCGGATCTCCACGGGAACGCATTCACCGTATTTATTGGTCGAATACTGAATTACCTTCATTTTTCACCTCTTTGAGTGATCAATCGTGGTAGCCTTTCTTGCGAAGAAGCTCAAGCACTACGTCGGGATTGTTGCAGGTGATAAGCTCCGCGCCGTTCGCGATAGCAAGATCGACGGTCTCCTCGTCCTTTACCGACGCGCCCGCCCAAGGCTGAATTCCGCATCTGTCGATGTACTCAAAATCGCTCTTATTCGTGCTGAAAACACAGCTACAGTACGCGTAAGAATAGGGAAAGAGCGTCATATCCGTGCCAAGACAGGTGATCGGGAAGTAGACGTGAAGTCTGTACTTCATTCCGTACTTTTTGTAGATGTACTCATGGAGCTTGCCGCTGAATGTGTTGATAACGCAACGCTCGGAGAGTCCGTTCTCGTCAAGAAGAGAAAGAACGCGGTCACATACCGAGTAAGAAAGCTCTTCTCTGCCGTCGGTGGGGTATTCCTTGAGCTCGATGTCGTAGGTCATCTCGGGCAGAGTGACCGCGAACTCTAAAAATTCCGCAAATGTAGGGATGCGCTGACCTGCAAACTCCGCGCCCTTCCACGAGCCTGCGTCAAGCGCGCGAAGCTCTGCGAGAGTGAGATCCTCGACCTTGCCCGCGCCGTTTGTGGTGCGGTCTACCGTTGCATCGTGGATGACGACCAGCTCGCCGTCCTTGGTGACACGCACGTCGATCTCGATCTGGTCAACGCCGAGCTCTGCCGCCGCTCTGTAGGCGATCATAGTGTTCTCGGGGTACTTTTCCGACCAACCGCGGTGCGCGGCAACGTAAATATTGTTCTTGCTCTGTCTCCAATAATTCATAACTTTTCTCCTTTATAAACTCAGAAATTACAAAAGATCCTTAACGACCTCGGGAAAATCGAGGTAATTGTCGATGGTAAGATAGTTGAAATCCGACTTGTAGACCGACTCGTCGTTGCCGCCAGGTCCGTAGTCGTCGCCGATATATACGACCTCGCTGTGAGCTATGCCGTGATCAGCGCAGTATTTAGAGAGCGCGTAAGCCTTGTCAAAGGGAAACGGCGCCATATCGAAAGATGAAGATCCGCCGACAAAGACGGTGTAGTCCGAGAACACCTTGCAGATGTCGTCGTAGATCGCGCGGCGCTTGGATCTGTCGGGATCAAACGCGAGCTTGTCCTCTGCGCGTGCCTTAGTCCCGAGGATCGGGAAGGTTACGCAGCCCGAGCTGTGATACTCGACGTTCTCACCCGCAAACTCACAAAAACCGTACTTTTCGCGCATGGCGGTCACGCGCTCTTCCATATGTGCGCGATCGCAGGGGCGCACCTCGTCAAAGACGATGTCGATCTCGCCGCTCTCTGCGTTGTACTCGGCGTACTGCATACCGTAGTTTCCGATAATATCGATCGGGAACTTTCCGAGCTGATTGAAAATTCTGTGGCACATTCCCGCGCCGACCATCAGAAGCTTATATTTTTTAGAAAGCGCCTCAAGCACGGCTCTATGCTCGTCAGAGAGCGGAGTCTTGTGCTGTGTCAGCGTTCCGTCAAGGTCCATAGCTATAACTTTTATGTTTTCCATACCTGCCTCCAAAGCTTTATTGACTTCATTATAACACACAAGAAAGCAAAAATCAATAATATTGAAAATTATTTTGTGCGAGATGCAGGATGTGCGCAATCAGAGTGCCGCCGCCTTCTTTTTAGCGATACGCGGCATAATATCAAGTCGAACTATTCCGACTAGGAGCGAGATAAGCGTGATCGCCTCGCATACAACGCCTGCAATAGAGAACACACTGTAGTTATAGATGAGCCAGCTCATGCTGGTAACGAATATGATGCTTCTGACGACCGTAGTGTTTTTGTTACCGTACGCAACCGTGGAAAGCACCTTTGCAACAATGATCAGCACGCTCTTCGCGCCCTGCCAGGTCAGTATTCCGAAGATCACGAAGACGATCGAGAATATAACCGTCGCCACCGTTGTTTTCTTGCCCTTGGCAACCTGCTTTGAAAAGAGAATGTTTCTCACGCAACCGATAATATTCATAGCACCGCCCGTGTACGCGCCGAGCATCAGATACTGAAACGCGAAGAGGATCTCGTTGAAGGTTCTGAAGCGCAGAATAGAGCTATGCTTTTTGCACTGAAAAGAGATGAGGCTCGCCAGAATTCCCAAGCCGCCTATACACTGTACTAATACGTCCATATTTTTTATCCTTGACACAGATGATTTTTTCTGCTATAATTATATCATTCAAACAGTTCGAAAGCAATACATGTTCGAAATGTTGTTAACGAACAAATATTTGTGCAAAAGGAGACAAAAATGGAAGGTCAAAGCAGAGAAAAGGACATATTGGACATTCTTTACGAAAGAGACAGAATATCGGTCGCGGAGCTTGCGAAAATTCTGTTCGTTTCCGAGATGACGGTGCGCAGAGATCTGACCTCGCTTGAGAAAAAGGGAGTCATCAAAAGATACCGCGGCGGCGCAGTCTTAACGACAGTCAGCAACGAGATGCCGATCTCTCGCAGATTTTTCGTTGACGAGGACGAAAAGAAGGACCTCGGCAGACAAGCCGCAGAATTTCTCGCCGACTCTCAGACGGTCTACCTCGACAGCTCCTCGACCTGCCAATACATCATTCCGTATATGAACAAATTCAAGAATATCACGATCGTGACGAATTCGGTCAATTCCCTGCTCTACGCCGCAAAGCTGCAGATCCCCTGCATACTCCTTGGCGGAAAGTACTACGATCGCGATATGTGTCTGGTCGGGACGATCACCGAGCAGTACGCGGATCAGTTCAACGTGGATATTGCTTTTTTCTCGCCGCTCGGTATATCGGACGACGGAATAATCTCGGACGTCGATATCGAGCAAACGAGCGTGAGACGGATGATAATGAAGCACGCCAAAAGGAAGGTGTTTTTGTTTGAGCGCAACAAGCTCTCAAAGACCTACCCCTACACCCTGACGCGCAAGGATGAGGTCGACGATATCCTCTTTTCAAATTGACGCCCCATTTTTGCCCCAAACGCCAAAATAGCCTTGACAAACGGGGCAAAAAAGTATATAATGTTCTTAATAAATTTTGTGAGGTAACTGTTATGAATACAAATATCAAAGACGTAATTTCGATAAAGTACGGCGATTGGGCTGCTCTCGTTTGCGCAAGACTCGGCGGCAACGTCATAGTTCTTGAACACAAGGGCCGCGACGTTCTCGTTCCGCTCGTTGACGAGGCACAGCTCAAGGTCAACCCCTATCTTCAGGGCTCGCCCATCCTCTTCCCCGCTAACCGTACCAATTTCGGCAAGTTCACATTTGAGGGCAAGGAATACACCCTGCCGCTCAACGAGGATTGGTCGCAGTGCCACATCCACGGCTTCGTGCACACCCGCCCCTTCACTCTCGTGGAGCAGAAGGAAAACGAGGTGACTCTCAAGCTCGTTTACGATAAGATCGACGAGTGGTTCCCCTTTATGTGCGAGGTCTGGGTGACCTACACGCTTGATACGCGCGGATTTACCCAGAGCTATACTATCAAGAACATCGACACGCGCAATCTCCCCGTCGTTTTCTGTATGCACAGCACCTTCGTTGAACCCGAGCTCTTCGTTCTCCCGATCTCGATGCATCAGCAGAGAGTTGACGGCAGAGCAAACGGCAAGTACATTCCGCTCAATGCCAAGGAGCAGAGATACGTTACCGGAAGCGCATCGAAGGACGTTGACGTTGACGGCTACTATCTTGCAAGCGGCAGAGAAACGCAGATCGGCGATTATCTCTACAGCGTTTCCGAGCAGTTTGACCACTGGGTACTCTACAACGGTCGCGGCAAGGGCGGATTTATCTGCATCGAGCCTCAGGCAGGTATGGTAAACGGACTCAACTACCCCGCTCCCGAGGGACACAGAGTCGTAGAGCCCGGCAAGTCGATCGATTTCTCGGCGACTATTTCTTACAATAAGTAATTTAATTTCATAAAACAAAAAAACACGAACCTCGGTTCGTGTTTTTTATTAGTCGTATATAGAAGACTTTTTATTCGCAACCGCGTTGATCGCGCTCTTTACCTCGGAGAGCGAATAGCCGTAGCGCGAGATCGAGGCGATCAGCTTCTGCATCGCGAGCTTATCGGTCGGGATGCACTTGCATTTGCTCTCGACGAGGCGCACGCAATTTTCCTCAAAATCGACGCCTGCGTCCTCAAGCGAGAACATCGCATCGTCGACCGCATCCTTGCCGTAACCCTTTGACGCAAGATGTGCGCGTATACGGCTCTCGCCCCAAAGCTTAGCGGCGCACCGCTCTGCCTCGCGGCGAGCGCTCGCGTCCTCGGCGATATATCCGCGTTCCTCTATCCTCTCTACCGCGATCGGCGCGATAGAGCGGTCGATGCCCTTTGAGATCAATTTCGAGGTCAGCATCCTTTTTGAGCACGCGCCGTATCCGAGTATCGCAAGACCTCGGCGGTAGGCGGTATATATCTCCGCCTCGCGCTCAAGCGTGTCGTAAAGCTCGCGCGAGCATTCGCCCTTTGAAAGTTCCAGCTCGATATAGGTCTCGCTCGGAATGACAAGCCGACGCTTCTCTCGTCTGTCGGCGGCGCGCATCTCGATCGAGACGGCTATCTCGCTCTCGCCCGCCGCCGAGAGCGAGCATATTTCGATCTGCATTAAAGATCCTCTTCAATGGTGCGGATATCGAATTCGTCCTCGTCGTCCTCGTCGAGCTCGAATTCCTCAGCCGCCTCGGGAAGTGCGTCCTTCATGGCGCGGATCTTCGCATCAAGCTCTGCAAGAAGCTCGGGCTTGCTCTCGATGAGCTTGCGCACGTTGTCCTTACCCTGACCGATCCTCTCGCCCTCGTACGAGAACCAAGAGCCGCTCTTCTTGATGATATCAAGCGTGATCGCATAGTCGATGATCTCGCCCGAGCGCGAAATTCCCTTTCCGTAGAGTATATCGAACTCCGCGGTCTTGAAGGGGGGGGCTACCTTATTCTTAACTACCTTGCAACGCACGCGGTTGCCGTAGATATCGTTGCCGTTCTTGAGCGTGTCGGTCTTGCGGACGTCTATTCTTACAGAAGAATAGAACTTGAGCGCGCGGCCGCCGGGAGTCGTCTCGGGGTTGCCGTACATAACGCCGACCTTCTCACGAAGCTGGTTGATGAACACGACTATGCTGTTGCTCTTGGAGATGATTGCCGAAAGCTTACGCATAGCCTGCGACATAAGTCTCGCCTGAACGCCGACGGTCGCCTGTCCCATATCACCCTC
Source organism: Clostridia bacterium (assembly GCA_017935225.1). Lineage (GTDB taxonomy): Bacteria > Bacillota > Clostridia > Oscillospirales > CAG-272 > HGM12713. The sequence continues at coordinate 29,864 of JAGBIA010000029.1, forward strand.
GATCTCCTGTCTCGGCACAAGTGCCGCAACCGAGTCGACGACTACGATGTCGACCGCGCCCGAGCGAACGAGCTGCTCGGTGATATTGAGCGCGTCCTCGCCGCAGTCGGGCTGAGAGACGAGCAGATTATTGATATCAACGCCGAGAGCCTTTGCGTATACGGGATCGAGCGCGTGCTCCGCGTCGATGAACGCCGCCTCGCCGCCCGCCTTCTGAACCTCTGCAACGATGTGCAGAGCGACGGTGGTCTTACCCGAGGACTCAGGGCCAAAGATCTCTATAATTCTTCCTCTCGGAACTCCGCCGATGCCGAGTGCGAGATCAAGCGCGATCGAGCCGGTGCTGACTGCCTGAACTTCCATCTGCGCGTTGTCGCCAAGTCTCATTACCGAGCCTGCGCCGTGCTTCTTCTCTATCTGCGAGAGCGCAGTCGCAAGCGCCTTCTTTTTAGCCTCTGTATCGTTTGCGGGGATCGCCGATACATCAACCTTTTTCTTCTGTGCAGTTGCCATTATAAATTACCTCGTAAAAATCAAATTCCGATAACGGTAGTGTCCTGTCTTTGAGACCATTATACACCCATTTCTCCTTCTTGTCAATAGCTTTTGCAAAAATATTTTTCCGATTTCGGAATTTTTTAAGATTTTTTTGAAGCTTTTAAAAAGTTGATAACTTTAAAATTCCGTTTTTTATAAAAAACACCGCTCCGAGCGTGACTCGGAGCGGTATGAGGTTATTTTTCAACCGTTATCTCAACGGTAAGTATGCTCTTTCTCTTGACTCCGCTCTCGTCGGGGTAGTAAAAATCGCTGTAGGCAAGCAGAGCCTTGTTCTCGGCGATCGGCAGGATCGTGCAGTTGCAGCAGCTTCCCGCGTACTCCCAGAAATTCGGGCGCTCGGGAACTATATTGCCAAGTCCGCTTCTGTCGGCATCGGTCATTATCTCGAGTCCACCGTCCCACGTGTATCCCTCGTCGTCGCTCGCGTAGACGAAAATTCCGGGGCGAGTTATCACAGTAAGCGTCACGCCGCAGTCAAGTCTGAGAAGTTGCGGCAGCGCGCCGCGATCCTTGAAATACTCGGGTTTGCTCCAGCTCTTGCCGCCGTCGCTCGAGCGTGCAAGATAGGTTGGTCCCCACTCGGGAGTTCCGCCAAACACGCCGCAGGTGCGGAGCAGGCAGAGCATCGTTCCGTCTGACATAAATTCGATCGACGGCTCCGAAAATCCGTCGCGCAGATACGCGAAGTGATCCTTTTCGGCGTCGCCCTCGTATCTTATAAAGGAAACACACTCCCAGCTCTCGCCGTCGTCGGTCGACCTGAGGATATAAGCACCGCCCTTGCCGGTATAAGCGGCAGTCTCGGGATCGCTTCCCTCCTTGTATTCTGCAATCCAGAGAGTTTTTCCGTCAGGTCCGAGCTTTATGCGCGGTCCGCTGTAGAGTCCGGGTGAGGAGACGATAAGCGTCTTTTCCTCGCCCTTCCAGGAGTCGTAGACCACCTGCGGATCGTAAATTCTGACGAGTCGATGCTTCCAATCGACCTTTGCTTCGTATTCTTTCGGTGTACTCTCGCCCTTCTTCAAACGGGTAAAGAGCAGCCCCTTCGGGCAGATATCGTCGGGAAGTGAATCCACGTAGTAAAGATTGTCAAATCCGCCGAACACGTTGGTCGAGATAGCCACGGGGAACGGAAGCGAGCTCGCGTCCTCACTCTTCTGAGGAAGAACTTCGTCGGTAGGTATGCGGTAGTTTCCGAACCACTTTGGCTGCTTCATACCCTTCACGCTCTTTGGTGGGAAGGCTCTCGGCATAAGCATATCGCCCTCTGCCGTCGCGTATCCCATCTTTGCAACATCCTCAGCCGTTGCGGCGACCCAGCTCTTGCCGTCGTCCTCGCTCTGGAGATAGGATTTTCCGCCGTCAATAGCAAACGGCGCGTCGTCCTCGCAGTGAATGGCGATCAGTATATTTCCGTCAACCGTTCTGTAAAGCCACGGAAATTGTACAAATCCCCAATGAAGCTCCTCGGGGCGTCCGCCCTGATAAACGAGCTGCGGTTTTCCCATAGTTATCTTCATTATATTATATACCTCCGATACAGGTCAGTTTTCTTCCTCGTAAGCCGAAATATCTATCTTTTTGAGCTCCGCATCGGAAATTCTTCCCTTGGTCTTTTCGTAGTACGCAACGTTGTTTCTGACCATAAACGCGAACTGCGCGTTGGGATTTCTCTTCTCCTTCTCGCACACGAAAAGGAACTTGCGAAGCAGTTCCTCGGAGACCTTAAGCTCGAGATTCAGATTATTCTTCATTATTTCTTACCCTTTCCGTCCTTGTTCTTGCGAACCGTCATACTGTCCTTTGTGGTCCTCTTATCCGAACGGATGAGAAGGAACGCGCCGACCGCAATACCGATGATTACTACAACGAAAATAACTATCGCAACAATAGTCATCACGTTAGGTCCGTCGTTCTCTTCCTCCTTGGGAGTGTCAACAACGGGAGCATCAGTCGCTTGCTCTTCCTCGTCCTCTATCTTCTCATAGTCAAATTCAACCGTTATAGCCTCGCCCGTACCGGTGACGCTCTTGGTCGCCGCACCGACAAGCTTGTATCCCGAAACCTCAGGCGCCTCGATATCCTTTGTTGCGCCGACCTCAAGAAGAGCGGCTGCGGGGTTGGTATAGATCTCAGTTCCGTCTGCGTCCTTGCAAACTACCGTAACAAGCGAGGTCTGGAGCGACTTGATGCTGTCCTTTGTCATACCTGCACCCTCGAATGCGCTGTCGCTTACAGTCACACCCTCGCGGTTCATTCTCACGGTGTCAAGCTCCACGCAATCCTTGAAGAGCCAATCTCCAAGCTCTGTGGGCTTTCCGTTGATAGTTGCTGCGTTGAGCTCACGACAGAACGCGAACGCACGCTCGCCGATCGTAGAAACGCTTGCGGGAAGTTCGATAGCAACGAGGCTCGCACATCCCTCAAAGGCACTCTCACCAACGCTCTCGAGTCCCTCGGAGAGCTCTACCTCCTCAAGAAGAGCGCAGAATGCGAATGCGCACTTGCCTATCTTCTTTACGTTCTCATCAAGCTCGACCTCCTCGAGTCTGATAAGTCCGTAAAATGCATAATCGCCGACCGACGTCACGGGTGCGCCCTCGGCTCTGAGTCTTACAGCCTCAATATAAGGTCTGATCGCTGCCCACGGAACGTCCTCAGAGCTCTCTGCGCTCGGCATATCGCCCGCGCCCGTTACTGTGAGCGTCTTTGTATCCTTTTTATAGCTCCAACTGAAATCTCCCCATTCGCCCTCCTCATCCTGAGCCGCTCCGCCCGAGCAGGCAACGAGACCTACGGCGAGCATAGCCACGGTCAGTATAAGTGCGATGATCTTAATAAACTTTTTCATTTGAGTTTCCTTTCAAAAACTATCATTTTTAAAATATATACTATATTCTACCACATTCTGCCGCACAAAGCAAGAGATTTTAAAAAATGTTAATATTTTTACTTTTCAAAATCCTCATTATTTCTTCGCGGAGTTTCAACCCTCGAAAATCGCTTCCTCTCGGTACGTTTCAAAAAATCCAACCTTCAGCTTTGTATATTTCGGTTTTTCTTTTTAGATACTGCGATGAAACAGCAGATTGACAATAGGGAAAAATGATGTAAAAAAACGAAATTATAAAGTTTGTATATTGACAAATCAAATGCTATGTGATACATTTTAAATGTAGCATGGCGAGTGTTCATCGCTCCCAATATAGAAAAGGAGAAAAAATTATGAAACTTTTCACAAGAATGCTTTCGCTTCTTCTCGTTCTTTGCTTCATCGGCATCTCTCTCATCGCTTGCGGCAACAAGCCCCAGAGTGATGAAACCGAAGCAACCGAGGGCAGCAACAAGGGAAACAGTGTCTCCGAAACAGATACAAACATCTACGGCGAACCTTCCTTTACTACCCCTAACCAATATAATGACATCGACTTCGAAGGCGAAGAGCTTACCGTTCTTCTCCGTAACAACGAAGTTACTCTCAGAGAGTGGTATAAGGAATCCCCCGAGGACGAGCTCGACGAGGCGGTCGCAATGAGAAACGTAGCCGTTGAAGAGACGCTCAACGTAAAGCTTGACTATGAGATCTTCAACTATGGCGAGTGGAACGCAAGTACCGCTATGGTCAACGGTATGATCGTAGACGACGTAGTGCAGGACCTCCACTATTATGACATCGCTGTTCACTGGGCTCTCGCAGGTGGTTATGCAAGCATCAGAGACTGCAACGCTAACCTTCTCGACAAGGATACCTTCCCCTACTTCGACTTCAGCCTCCCCTGCTGGAACCAGTCCATCGTAGATACAACAGTCAACAACAGACTTCACCTCATCGCAGGCGATATCAACATTTCTCAGTTTGACTACGCCGTAGTTATCTGGTATAACAAGACACTCTACGACAAGAAGAAAGAAGCAACCGACCACAACGATATTCAGGATCTCGCTCTCGAGGGTATGTGGACCTACGAAGAGATGTATCTGTGGGCAAACAAGCTTCAGGAAGACTCCAACGGTACTCCCGGCAATCAGGTAGACGATACTTACGGATTTGCAACGCTTATAAACGACAACTTCCAGCCCGTACCCAAGGATGCAGTTGCAGCAGCGTTCGACATCGATCTTCTCATTGAGAACCCCGACGGAACTCACTCCTATAACATTCTGGGCAATGAAAAGGCTGCAAAGGCACGTGATATGTGGATCAACCTTCTCGATGCTCCCGGCTCGGTAGACGATGCAAGCGTCAGCAATTTTGCCGCAGGCAAGTATCTCTTCTATGCCAATATGATGTATCCCGGCAAGGATGAAAATATGACGATACGTGAGATGGAAGACAAGTACGGTCTGCTTCCTATGCCTAAGTACAATACAGAACAGGAGCAGTACTACACCGCAGCTTACGACGCATACTCGCTGATGTCGGTACTTGACCACGCAAAGAGCACCGTTCCCACCAAGGGCGATGCCATCTCCGCATACCTCCAGCTCGCGACCGAGGAATCCTACACCTCCGTCCGCGGCTACTACTTCAACAGAATCGTTAAGCCGAAGTACTTCGGTCAGGACGACTCTCTCGGAACGGTTACAAAATCCGTAACACTGTTCGATATCATCATCAGCAATATCACCTTCGATTTCTGGACTATCTACTCCAATCAGCTTGGAGATCTGACGTGGGCTTGGAGAACCTCTCTCCTCCCCGACTGGAACAGCCTTGAGGCTGAGTATCTTTCAAGACAGACCGAGTTCGATCAGAAGCTTCTTGAGATGGATACTTGGTTCGGACTTATCGAATCTGAAGATTAACAGCCGAGTAATCTCCGCCCTATCTGTCGGAAACGACAGATAGGGCGATCTTTTTATCTGCATTTTACATTTTATGGCAGTTTTCTCGGCTTTTTGAGCAATATTCCTCACAAAAAGGGCGAAAATTGTGCAAGTTGCACTGTTGTTCCTGATATTTTTGTAAAATTTGCCTATTGAAGTTTAGAGCGTTTTGTTATATAATATATTAGCACCAATCCCCAAATTTTTAAAAAAGGAGAACACTATGAAAATCTTAACAAGATCCATTTGCCTCCTCCTCGTTCTGTGCTTCCTTGGCGTTGCACTGATAGGATGTGACAACAAGCCCGGTGAAACAGGAACTGAGCCCGGTGAAAACAATGCTAACAACAGTGGCAACAAGACTACTGAGTCCGACACCAATATTTACGGTGAGCCTTCTTTCACTACACCTCACGATTACAACGAATTCGATTTCGAAGGCGAAGAGCTTACCGTTCTTCTCCGTAACAATGAGGTTACTGTAAGAGAGTGGTACAAGGAGTCCCCTGAGGACGAGCTCGACGAGGCTGTTGCAATGAGAAACGCAGCAGTTGAGGAGACTCTTAACCTCGAGATCAACTACGAGATCATCAACTTTGCAGGCTGGTCTGAGTATATCTCCGGCTTCAACTCCATGATCATCGACGACGTTATCCAGGATCTCCACTACTATGATATCGCTGTACACTGGGCTCTCGGCGCAGGTTACAAGGATATCAGAGACTGCAACGCTAACCTTCTCGACGAGGCGACCTTCCCCTACTTCGAGTTCTCGCTTCCCTGCTGGAACCAGTCTATCGTAGACACCGAAGTTAACGGCAGACTCCACCTCATCGCAGGTGACGTTAACATCTCTCAGTTCGACTACGCGACTGTAGTTTGGTACAACAAGACCCTCTACGATCGTGAGAAGGAACCCACCGACCACAACGATATTCAGGACCTCGCTCTTGAGGGTCAGTGGACCTACGACGAGCTCTACATGTGGGCTAACAAGCTCGCTTCTGACTCCAACGGTACTGCAGGTTGGCAGGCAGACGATACTTACGGCTACGCTGAGCGCGCTGAGAACAAAAACACCCAGCCCGTTCCTAAGGACGCGATCGCTTCGGCATTCGACATCCACCTTCTCATCGAGAACCCCGACGGAACTCACTCCTACAACATTCTCGGTAACGAGAGAGCTGCAAACGCTCGTACTATGTGGATCAACCTCCACGAAGCAACCGGTACCTGGGATCAAGGCGGTAGCGTTAACAACTTCGCTTCCGGTAAGTACCTCTTCTGGGCAGCTGAGATGTATCCCGGTAAGGATGCAAACATGACCATCCGTGAGATGGATGACAAGTACGGTCTGCTTCCTCTTCCTAAGTACGATCTTGACCAGGATCAGTACTACACCGCAGCTTACGACGGATATTCTCTTATGTCGGTTCTCGACCACAAGGAAAGCACCATTCCTACCAAGGGTGAGGCTATTTCCGCATACCTCCAGCTCGCAACCGAGGAATCCTACACCTCCGTTCGTGGCTACTACTTCAACAGAATCGTTAAGCCTAAGTACTTCGGTACTGACGACTCTCTCGGAACCGTTACCAAGTCGGTTCAGTTGTTCGATATCATCATCAACAACATCACCTTCGATTTCTGGACCATCTACTCCAACCAGCTCAACAACCTTACTTGGGCTTGGAGAACCTCTATCCTTGACGGCTACAACAGCCTCGAGGCTGACTACCTTGCAAATCAGGCAAAGTTTGACGACGGTCTCAAGTCTATGGACGCTTGGTTCGGTCTTATTGAGATTGAAGAGGAATAATCCAACAAATTAAAAGGTTCTAAGCCACACCGCCACCCTGCTTTTCACAAGGCAGGGTGGTTTTTTGCCCCTTTTTTTGTGCAAAATGCAAGAACTCACTATATAATTTTGTAGACTTTGCCAATTGAAGTTTTATTGACTTTGTTGTATAATTATAGTGCAGGATACACGACTGCATAAAACAAAAAAGGAGAAACACAATGAAACTTTTTAAGAGAATAATCGCACTTATGCTCGTTCTCTGTTTCGTAGGTCTTGCGCTCGTCGCTTGCGGTCCTAAACCCGGAAGTGATGAAAGCGGCACGGGTGAAAACAATTCCAATGGCAACAACACCTCTACCGAGACCGAGACCAACATTTACGGCGAGCCCTCCTTCACTACCGCTATTCAGTATAACGACCTCGACTTCGAGGGTGAAGAACTCACCATTCTTCTCCGTAACAATGAGGTTACTGTAAGAGAGTGGTATAAGGAATCCCCCGAAGACGAGCTTGACGAAGCAGTTGCAATGAGAAACGCAGCGGTTGAGGAAACTCTCAACGTAAACGTACACTATGAGATCGTCAGCTTCCCCGGTGACTTCCACCAGATGGCTGAAATGGCTAACGGTATGATCATCGACGACGTTGCCAGCGACCTCCACTACTATGACATCGCGGTTCACTTCGCTCTTATCGGCGGTTACGCAGATATCAGAGACTACAACGCAAATCTTCTCGATAAGGACACCTTCCCCTACTTTGACTTCAGCCTCCCCTGCTGGAATCAGTCTATCGTAGACACCGCCGTTAACGACAGACTCCACCTTATCGCAGGTGACGTTAACATTTCTCAGTTCGACTACGCTGTCGTATTCTGGTACAACAAGACTCTTTACGATCGCGAAAAGGAAGCAACCGACCACAACGATATCCAGGACCTCGCACTTCAGGGTCAGTGGACCTATGACGAGCTTTATGCCTGGGCTAACAGACTCGCTTCTGACTCCAACGGTACTGCAGGCTGGCAGGCAGACGATACCTACGGCTATGCAGAGATGCAGGCTAACAACAATACCCAGCCCGTTCCGAAGGATGCGATCGCTGCCGCATTCGACATCGACCTTCTTATCGAGAATCCCGACGGAACTCACGCTTTCAGCATCGTAGGTAACGAAAAGGCTGAGCAGGCACGTGAGATGTGGATAAAGCTCCATGAGGCATCCGGTACATACAGTGGCGGCGGTAGCGTTAACAACTTCGCTTCAGGTAAGTACCTCTTCTGGTCGGCTGAAATGTATCCCGGCAAGGATGCTAATATGGCAATTCGTGAAATGGACGATAAGTACGGTCTGCTTCCTATGCCTAAGTTCGACGTAGATCAGGAGCAGTACTACACCGCTTCCTACGACGGATATTCTCTTATGTCGGTTCTTGACCACGCAGAAAGCACCATCCCCACCAAGGGTGACGTTGTTTCCGCGTTCCTCCAGCTCGCGACCGAGGAATCCTACACCTCCGTTCGTGGCTACTACTTTAACAGAATCGTCAAGCCGAAGTACTTCGGTACCGACGACTCTCTCGGAACCGTTACCAAGTCCGTAGAGCTGTTTGATATCATCATCAGCAATATCACATTCGACTTCTGGACAATCTACGCACCTCAGCTCGGTCAGCTTACTTGGGTATGGAGAACTTCTCTCCTTCCCGATTGGAACACCATGGAGGCTCAGTATCTTTCCAGACAGGTAGAGCTTGACGAGGCTCTTAAATCGATGGACGTTTGGTTCGGTCTTATCGAGGACGAGGAAGAATAATAATTCAATAGCATAAAAGCTCCCCCCCTGTTTTCCACAGAAAGCAGGGGGATTTGTTTGTGCAAAATGTGGCAATAAGATGTATATTTTTGTTAGAATTGCCTATTGATGTTTGATAAAAATTATTGTATAATATAATGACGGAGTACCGTAAAAATTAAACAAAGGAGAAACACAATGAAACTTTCCAAGAGAATACTCTCTCTTATGTTGGTTTTGTGCTTTATCGGACTCGCTCTCGTTGCTTGCGGACCTAAGCCCGGGAATGATGAGACCGGTGCAGGCGAAAACAACAACGGCGAAAGCAATAAGCCTACCGAGACAGAGACCAACATCTACGGCGAACCTTCCTTCACCACTGCTATTCAGTATGAAGACCTCGACTTCGAAGGTGAGGAGCTTGTAATGCTTCTCAGAAACAACATCCAGAACACAAGAGAATGGTACAAGGAGTCCCCCGAGGACGAGCTTGACGAGGCTATCGCGATGAGAAACGCGGCTGTTTGCGAGTCTCTCAATGTCGAGATCACCTTCGAGTTCCTCGACGGTAACGGAAGCGACCACACTGCTTACGTAAACGGACTTATGTCCTATATCTCTACCGACGTTCAGTCCGACCTCCACTACTACGATATCGGTTGTAACTTCTCTTACTACACCACCTCTGCTCAGATCCGCGACTATGCGGCTAACTTCCTTGATGACACTCAGTTCCCCTACTTCGATTTCTCTCTTCCCTGCTGGAACCAGACTATAATCGAAGACACCACCTTTAACGGCAGACTCCACTACGTAGCAGGCGACTCCAACATTTCGATGTTCGACGCTGCTATGATCATGTGGCACAACAAGACTCTTTACGACGAAAAGAAAGAGCCTACCGACTACGAAAACATGCAGGACCTTGCTCTTGATGGTAACTGGACCTATGACGAGCTCTACAAGTGGGCTAATATCTTCGACGACTCCAACGGTACTGCAGGCAAGCAGATCGACGATACCTACGGCTTCGGCGCGTACGGTCACAACCCCTGCCCCGCTGACTGTCTCCCTTACGCTTGGGACCTTACTCTCCTTGTTGAGAACAACGACCAGACCCACGAGTTCAACATCGTAGGTAACGACAAGGCAGAAGAAGCTCTCACCAGATACAGAAACCTTATGTCCGCTAACGGCTCTACTATGTCCGCAGGAATCAGCGCCAACACCGCTAACTTTGCTGCAGGTCACTACATATTCTACAACGACAGACTTTTCTGGAACTATGAGCAGAATATGATGATTCGTGAGATGGACGACAAGTACGGTCTTCTTCCTATGCCTAAGTACGACATTGATCAGGAGCAGTACGGCACCACCTCTCAGGACTACTACAACCTCTATATGATCATCGACCACTCAGAAAGCACCATTCCTACCAAGGGTGAGGCTATCTCTGCATTCCTCCAGCTCGCTAACGAAGAGTCCTACACCGGCGTTCGCGGTTACTACTTCAACCGCGTCATTAAGCCTAAGTTCTTCGGAACCGACGACTCTGAGGGTACTGTTACAAAGTCGGTCGCTCTGTTCGATATCATTATCTCCAACATCGAGTTCGACTTTATGACCATCTACTCTATGCCGCTTAACAACGTTAACCACCTCTGGAGATCCGCTTGCTACGGCACCGGCACTCTTGAGGGCGCATTCCTCGGAAAAGAAGCAACATTCAACGAAGCACTTATTTCGTGCGACGTATGGCTCGGTCTTCGCAGCGAGGATGAACTCAATTAATCTATCATTTATATCGCCTGCCCTTTTGGGCAGGCGAATTTTTCGTTTTTTATTGACAAGTACAGCCTTTAGTGATATAATATATTTACATAATATTCCACTCATGGAGGATAACAAAATGAATGAATTTCTTGAAAAACTTACTAAAATAGCCGAGGAAAACAACATTCCTACTTATCATATTTCCGTGGCGACTAAGGATGGTATCGAGACCTCGAGACTCGTGCGCGGCAACCCCTGTCAGAACTCCTATTCGGTTGCAAAATTCTTCTGCGTCACCGCTATCGGTATGCTCTACGACGACGGAAAGATCACGCCCGAGGCAACCATCGGTGAGATCTTTGCAGACGAGCTTGCAGAGTACGGTATCGATCCTGCAGGATGGAACAAGGTAAAGCTCCACGACGTTATGCGCCACCGCATCGGCTACGAGCACGGTTTCCTTGATATCGATGTCGAGGACATCACCAAGTACCCCACCGACGACTTCCTCAAGCTCGCGCTCTCCGCGCCCCTCGTTTACGAGCCCGGCGAGAAGTCGGTATACTCCGACGCGGCATTCTACCTCGTTTCCCGCGTAGTTACCAAGGTAAGCGGCGAGATGCTCGACGATTTCCTCTGGCCCCGACTCTTCTCCAAGATCGGCTGCCGCGAGGTCGCTTTCTCCAACTGTCCCCACGGCTATCCTATGGGCGCGACGGGTATCTACATCCGCACCTCCGATATGGTCAAGCTCGGCAGAATTTATCTTGACAAGGGTATGTACAACGGTCAGCGCATCATCTCTGAGGAGTGGATCAAGATGGTTATCGAGAACCACTACGAGCTCAATCCCTGCGGAAGCGGCTACGCTAAGGGCGGTATGTGCGGTCAGAAGCTCTACGTCAACTTCGATAAGGACATCGCAGTCGCTTGGCATTCCTACGACACCAAGGGACTCACCGCTCCGCTCAACGAGCAGCTTTGATAAAGTTAGCGTGTATTTTATTTCTCTTCTTTTTTGAAAAAAAGAAGCAAAAAACTTTCCTGAATAACGCAAATAATCAAAACCACCGGTTCAACCGGTGGTTTGCACAGCCCCTATAAGGGGCAAATACAGGCTTAACCCCTAAAAGGGGCACAGAAAGTTTGACATCGCATTACCATCTCCGGCAGCCGCTCACGTGCGGCTGTCTTTTTTATGCCTACTTATTCTTGCCACCCGTAAACGGGTCGGTATATTCTTTTATGCTGATTTGATCGCTGGCGTAATCTTCCTCCAACTGATTTTTGATGTACTCCGCTATCATCTTCTTGTTTTTGCCGACCGTATC
>JAGBIA010000030.1 GCA_017935225.1 Clostridia bacterium
ACGTCGGTTGCCGAGGTGGTCGATGTCGTCCTTTACGCCAACACCGTGCATAAGGTTAAGCAGGTAGTTGATCGAAGCGAAAATATCGTCCTTTGTCAAGCACTTGGGGCAAAGATCTGCCATTCTCTCCTTGACCATAGCCTTAACTGCGTCAACGTCGTTGCCGCAAGCCTCAGCGATCTCAAGAAGAACGGGAATGCGAACCTTCTCGTTTACGCCGCAATCCTCAAGGCCGTAGCCGAGGATATGCTCGGGATATATAGTATTATTGGAAAGAACCTTTATGATCTGTCCGTTGTCAAGTTCAAGACGAACATCGTTTACACCTGCATTTTCAATGAGGTGTGCTTCTTCGTTGTTAAGCACCTTGCCTGCTTCAAAGATTATCTCACCCGTAAGCGGACTTACGACGGGGGCAGCGAGCTTATGACCTCTGATACGGCTGTGAATACCCATCTTCTTATCAAACTTGTATCTACCGACCGCTGCAATATCGTATCTCTTGCAATCGAAGAAATAATTATTGATAAGAGTCTGTGCGGGCTCTACAAGTGCGGGCTCACCGGGGCGGAGCTTCTTGTATATTTCCTTGAGTGCCTCGATGGTAGGCGTTGTATTGGAATGAAGCGCAAGCGCCTCGGATTCATCCTTATCAAACGTGAGGGTAAGAGCCTCCTCGTCGCCGAGAAGCTCATAAATATCCTCTCTGCTCTCAAGACCGAGAGCTCTTACGAACATAGTAAGGGGAAGCTTACGTGTCTTATCTATACGAACGTACATAACGCCCGAAGCATCGACCTCGTATTCAAGCCAAGCACCTCTGTAAGGAATTACCTGTGTGCTGTAGATCTCCTTACCCGACTTATCTATTGTATTGTCGTAATACATACCGGGAGAACGAATGATCTGCGAAACGATAACACGCTCTGCTCCGTTAATAACGAAGGTTCCCGTCTCTGTCATGATCGGGAAATCACCCATAAATATGTCTGTCTGCTTTACCTCGCCCGTAAGCTTGTTGGTAAGTCTGACATTGACCTTCAAGGGTGCGGCATAGTTAGCGTCGCGCTCCTTACACTCCTCAACTGTGTATTTGGGTTTCTGGTCGATAGAATACGATACGAATTCTATGACAAGATTATCCGAATGATCGGTAATAGGAGATACGTCGCGAAGCACCTCCATAAGACCTTCCTCCAAGAACCACTTAAAGGACTTTGTCTGTACCTCAACCAGATTCGGAAGCTCACACGGGAAGCTGGATTTTGAAAAGCTCATTCTCGTGTTCTGACCAAGCTTTGTTTCTTTTACATTGACCATTAATTCAACCACTCCATTCAAAGTATTATCCGCTGACCGTTCCGCCGCGGAACACGGAAGCGCACTTATATGCATTTTCGCCTTCGGCTTTGCAATATATAAATATATATCGAAAAAACACGTCGCCCGTTCGCCGTTTTTTCCTGACCGAACTGCAAAAAAGGCATAATAAGCAATTATAATGCAGTTTACAATTATAGCACGTTTGTCAAGATATGTCAAGCACTTTTTTAAAAAAATTTCAACTTTTTTTGATTTTTTGCATATTTTTTTGATTTTCTGCGTATTTTATGTCGTTAACGCAAAATTTCTCCTTGCTCAAGATTTTTTAAAATTTTTTAACTTTTTTTAAAAAAGGTATTGCAAATCAGCAAATTTTGTGGTATGATATGTTACTGTATGGACGAATGCGGTGAGTACCCTCTCATACGAGCCGCTTTTAGATTCTTATTTATCATTAATAATGGAGGTAAAAATCAATGCCGAATATTAAAAGTGCAAAGAAGCGTGTTCTCGTTACAAAGACAAAGACTCTTCAGAACAAGATGTTCAAGACTGAGCTCAAGACCGATATCAAGAAGTACAATGCTGCTCTCGAGGCAGGCGATACCGCTGCTGCTCAGGCTGCTTACAAGGTCGCTGTAAAGAAGATCGACCAGGCTGCTGCTCATGGAATCATCCACAAGAACGCTGCTGCTCGTAAGAAGAGCCAGTTCACAAAAGCTCTCAACAATATGTAATAATAGCCGTACATAGTTCTCACCTCTATGTACGGTTATTTACTTTTCAGCACTTAAGGAGGATTATATGATATACAACAGCATTCTTGACCTCATAGGCAATACCCCTCTTCTCGAAGTAAAAAACTATTCAGATAAATATGCCGACGGAGCTCGTATTCTCTGCAAGCTTGAGTATCTCAATCCCGCAGGAAGCGCAAAGGATCGCGCGGCGGCAAGAATGATCGCAGACGCCGAGGCGGTGGGACTTATCAAGGAAGACACCGTCATCATCGAACCAACCAGCGGCAACACCGGTATCGGATTTGCAGCTATCGCGGCAAGACTCGGATATAAGGTCATCCTCACTATGCCCGATACTATGAGCATCGAGCGCATCAAGCTGCTCCGCGCGTACGGCGCCGAGATCATACTCACCGACGGCAGACTCGGAATGGCGGGAGCTATCGCAAAGGCTGAGGAGCTTGCCGCTTCTCTCCCCTCTGCCTACATTCCCGCACAGTTTGAGAACCCTTCGAACAGAGCGGCGCACAGAGACACGACAGGTCCTGAGATATGGCGCGACACCGACGGAAAGGTGGATATCTTCGTCGCAGGTGTCGGCACGGGCGGAACTATCAGCGGAGTCGGCGAATATCTCAAGTCGCAGAATCCCCACGTGCAGATAATCGGTGTTGAGCCATCCTCTTCTCCTCTCATAACCAAGGGAAAGAGCGGCGCGCACGGACTTCAGGGCATCGGCGCGAACTTTATTCCCGAGAACTTCAAGCAGGAATTCGTGGACAAGGTGATCTCGGTCACCGAGGCGGACTCCTATGCCGCGGCTAAGGAGCTTGCAAGACTTGAAGGTATTCTCTGCGGAATTACCTCAGGCTCGGCACTCCACGTTGCTACAGAGCTTGCGCTCATCCCTGCAAACAGAGATAAGACTATCGTCGCGCTTCTACCCGATACAGGCGCGAGATATCTCTCCACCCCGCTTTTTGATGAATAATAAAAAAAATTAACGGCTGAGCCAAGGCTCAGCCGTTTTCTTATTTTTCTTCGATCTCTTCAATATCGTAATTAAGTACGACCATAGTATCTCCGCGCACGATATCGTGATCAACTATCGGAACGAGCGTCAGCTTTATTCTTCCGTCAGGAAGTATCTCGCTTGAAAGCTCAACGCGCGCTCCCGTAAAATCCGTGAAACGCAAGTCATCATCTTCTTCGTCTACCCAAATTCTTACTTGCTCGGGTTTTACATCAGATCTCGGTGTCAGATACACCTCGAAGTACTCGACTATGCTTCCAAAGCCCGCATCCACGTATGTCTTGTAATGGCTCGGTTGTTCCGTAACATCGAGATGACCTATGACACAGTGAAAAAGCGGACCGCGACCGTATGCGATCACTTCGGAATGTACGAAGTGACAGTGCTTCCATATATCCTTCTGCTCGTGCTTATCCTCGGCGCGCGAGATCGTATTTCTCGATTCGTATATAGGATAAAATATTCCGCCCTCTTCAATGGTAGAATGAAGGATACCGCCGTAGTCAAACAGCTTGTCATGGATCTGCCTCTGCGCCGTCGGGAGCATAAGCGCGCAAAGAATAAGTATGGAGAACTTTATTTTTTTGTTGAAGATCATCTTGAGCGCGATCGCAACAACTGCAAAAATGCAGATCAGTGCCGCATTGGTAGCCAAAACGATGAAACCCGCACCCATGGAGGCGGCAGACGTTGGCATATATATTTCCTCTGCTTTGAGGATAAACAACAAGAAATTGATAATCAAAAGGCTACAGATAAAGCTCGGATAGACGATAAGCTTTATACGGCGATCCTTCTTTTTCTCGTCATCGGTGCGCCCGTCCTCGTCGAAATCCTTAAGATCGTCAGCAGGATCAAAGCCGTAACGCTTGCGGTGTATCGCTACGTAGATCTTGCGCCCCGCAAGAGCGAGAAGCCCTCCGGGAATAATCGGAATGAGAAGAAAGGGAAAAAGAATGAGTGCCGCACCGAAAACGATCAAAAAAATTTCGGGGTCGTATAGCGAGAAAGGTAAAGCTATGACGCCTGCGACACAAGCAGGGCCTGCCGCGATACAAAGCGCGGGGAGGATCACACGTCTTGTCACAAAATATCCGACAGCACCTGCGGCAACAGCAAGAACGACCGTAATTATCGCGATGGCACGCCCATTCATATCAAAGGCATTACACACTACCGCGATCAATCCGACGACAATGCCAAGAATGGCAAGCAATACGCACTTGACTCTACTATCAGGATTTATTTTAGGAATTCGTAGTTTTTTCATAGTCCACCTCCAAAATGTTCCTTTATACATTAAGTCGCCAAAAATTCTGAAACGTTACACTAAAATGAAAATTTTTTGTAAAAATCAAAAATATTTTTATATACCTGACAAGATGTACCTTTTATGCCCACTTTTCTCTTTGGCACAAAAGGGCTCGGTCAAAAACATAGTCGTCTTGAGCACGAACGCATGGCGCGTGCCCAATACTCCTTGTTTTTTCCTATTTTCGCGTCGGCTTCATCGTCCACAGGACGCGCCGACGTGAAAATCAAAAGAAAAAGTTCGCAAAAGAGAAACGCCAAAAAGGAGATTTCGCTCGTTGCGACGAGCGACCAAGGCTCTGCCTTTGGAAACCGCAAACTTTTGAAAAAGTTTGATCAAAACTTTCCTGTGACGCTTCGCCAAAGTGTCGATCTCACTCTTCACAATAAAGTCCTTGCTTTCTCGGTGCCGATGAGGCGTCCAAGAAAGCTACCTTATAAAAACAGCAAACAACAAAGCTACATCAAAGCAACAGAGAACGAGCCAAAACTCTTATAATCCCCTTTGGCAAGTTCTTTGCGCCACTTTCTACGAAAGAAAGTGGCAAAAACCCCTACTCAAACTAACTATTCAGCACGCCACCCCTGATACGTGCCGCGCTCGTAGAGGAGCTTGTCGATGTCGTTGATGACCGAGACCTTTTTGCGACTCCAATCGGGTGCGAGCAGGTCGTCAGCCATTCCGTCGCCCGTAAGTCGCGCCACTACGGTATCGGTCGGCAAAAGCTCGATCGCATCGGCGACGAGCGAGACGTATTCTTCCTTTGCAAGCGGCGTATACTCCCCGCGCTCGTAGATATCCCCCATCACAGTTCCGCGCAGAACGTGGAGCAGATGTATCTTGACCTGATCGGGTTTGAGCGCGGCTACGTCGCGCACGGTGCGCAACATATCCTCGCGATCTTCTCCCGGAAGTCCAAAAATAATATGCACACAGATCTCGATTTTGCCCGAGCTTTCGCGGAGTCTGCGGTATCCGCCGAGAAACTGCGCATACGTGTGACCGCGGTTTATACGCTCAGCCGTCGAGTCCGACGAGCTCTGAAGTCCAAGCTCGACCGTCAGCACGGTACGCTCGGCGAGCTCTGCGAGATACTCGCACACATCAGCCTCAAGGCAGTCGGCACGCGTGGCGATATTCAGCCCGACCACGCCGTCAAGCGAGAGTGCCTCCTCGAAATTCTTCTTTAAAAACTCAAGCGGCGCGTAGGTGTTTGTGTGCGCCTGAAAATATGCGATACAGCTCGCGGTGCTCCACTTCGACGAAAGTTTTTCGCGCGTGCGTGCGTACTGCTCGCTCACGGACAGCGTCGGGCTTTCGGCAAAGTCGCCGCTTCCCCGCCCCGAGCAATATATACATCCGCCGACACCGCACCTGCCGTCGATATTCGGGCAGGAAAGTCCGATATCGAGCGGTATCTTTGCGACTTTTTTCCCAAATCTGCGGCGCAGATAGTAGTCATAGGTGTAATACCGCTTGTTCGAGTCTGTATTCTTATACGGATTTTCACTTCTCTGAGTGACTTTCTTCATATTCTCTCCTTATAAAACAAGGCTGCCACGTGGCAGCCTTATTTTTATGCTTTAAGTGCAAGGAATTTTTCAACTACCGCAAGTCTGAGGCAGACGGTAAATACATCCATCGCCTTTTCGAGTTCTTCGTTCGAAGGGTAGGTCGGTGCGATACGGATATTGCTGTCAAACGGATCCTTGCCGTAAGGATATGTCGCGCCTACCTTGGTGAGCACCACACCTGCATCCTTGCAAAGCTCGTAGGTTCTCTTTGCGCACCCTTCTTCTGCGTAAAGGCTGATGAAATATCCGCCCTTGGGATCGTTCCAATGCGCCGCGCCCGTTCCGTCGAGGTCACGCGAGAGAACTCGCTTGACGATCTCGAACTTGGGACGAATAACGTCAGCAAGCAGCATCATATGCTTCTTGATGTTCTCCGCGCTCTTGAAGTACTTGACGTGACGGATCTGGTTGATCTTGTCAAAGCCGATGGTCTGAATTCCGAGCACCGACTTGATCTGCTTGAGGTTAGCCTCAGCCGCCGCGAGTATTGCAACTCCCGAACCGGGGAACGAGATCTTCGAGGTGGACGCAAAGTAGAGAACTCTGTTCTGCGTACCGTACTTGAGACACTCGGTGAAAATATCTATCAGCTCGTCTCCGCCCTCGGAGTAAAGTTCGTGGACTGCGTACGCGTTATCCCAGAAAATTCTGAAATCGGGTGCCGCGACCTTCATCTTTGCAAGACGGTTTACCGTCTCGGGCGAGTAGGTATATCCGTCGGGATTGGAATATTTCGGGCAACACCACATACCCTTAATTGCAGGGTCTACCGCAACGAGAGCTTCGACCTTGTTCATATCGGGGCCCGTGGGGAGCATCGGCACATAGATCATCTCAATACCGAGAGACTCGCAGATCGCGAAGTGGCGGTCGTATCCGGGTGCGGGACAGATGAACTTCACCTTCTCAAGCTTCGACCAGGGGCATTCACCGCCGACCACGCCGTAAAGCATAGCGCGCGCCACCGAGTCATACATAAGATTAAGCGATGAGTTTCCGCCAATGAAGATATTGCTCTCGGGGATGCCGAGAAGGTCGGCAAAAAGTCTCTTTGCCTCGGGAATTCCGTCAAGCACGCCGTAATTACGGCAATCTATGCCGTTCTCTGTCGTGCAATCCTCTGCGCTCGAGATGCAATCGAGCATTCCCGTCATAAGATCAAGCTGAGTTCTGCCGGGCTTTCCTCTTGAGAGATCGAGTGAGAGACCTTCAGCCTGCAATCTTTTATATTCTGCCTGAAGCTCTGCTTCAAGCGAGATAAGCTCTTCTTTGTTAAGCTGTGAATACTGCATAATTCCTCCGTGGAAGTCATAAAAAGTAGCAGCCCCGAGGGGCGCTTTTACACATCTTGTATATTGTACCACAGAAAATCAAAAAAAGCAAGAATTATTTTTAAATTTTGCAAAAAAATTATAAATTTCTTGATTTAGGAACGATTTTCCCAAAATCTACGAATAATTTCCGCAAGCGAACTTGCATTTCCTGCATACTGCACGCCCTTCCAATGCTCAGGAAAGAGTGCGCGGTACTTGGGAGTTGCGTATCGGTCGTCGGCAAGCACAACGATCCCCGAGTCCTCGTGCGTGCGTATCACGCGCCCCGCCGCCTGAAGCACGTTGTTCATTCCGGGGTAGGTGTACGCGTAATCGTAACCCGTGCTCTCCTCGCTCTTGTTGTCGAAATACTCGCGGATGATATTCTTCTCGTTCGAAAGCCCGGGAAGTCCCACTCCGAAGATGACCGAGCCGATAAGTCTCGAGCCCGGCAGGTCAACCCCCTCCGAGAACACACCGCCGAGCACGCAAAAGCCTATGCGCAGTCTGCCCGTGTCGTTCTTGAATGCGGCGAGGAATTCCTCCCTCTCGCCAGCACTCATATATTTCTTCTGCACCACCGTCTCGACCTTGGGATATTTCTTGCTAAACGCCTTATAGGTCTGCTCAAGGCACTGATAGGACGGGAAATACGCGATATAGTTACCCGGTCTTGACGTGACCGACGCGGCGATCACAGTCGCAAAGCGCTTTGCGTTATCCTCTCTGTCGTCGTAGCGTGTATTGACATAATCGGCAACCGCCACGCAGAGATTATCCGAGCAGAACGGGGACGGCAGAGTCAGCACCTCTGCGCCCTTTCCGCCACCAAGCACGTCGCGGAAGTAATCAAGCGGTGTCAGCGTCGCCGAGAACATCACACTCGCGCTCGCGCGACACAGCAGAGAGTCGAGTATATCCGACGGATCGAGGCAATATATCCTCGCCCTTATGTCGCCCTCTGCGATCTCTGCGTAAAATCTGAAATTAGCGTCGAAATACTCGCTCACCGTCAAAAACTTGCGCACCGCGAAGGACAGCGGCGAGAGAAGCTCGTATATCGGGCTGTTTTCGTTCTGTCTTTGCCACAGTTCGCACTTTTTACGAAAAGTCTCAAGCGCGCTGAGCAGTCTTTCGTGCGGTGAGGAGCTGATGTAAAAGCCTCTGTCCTCGCCGTCTCCGTCGCGCGTCATTGAGTCGCGACAGAGCTTCTTTATTGACTTGAATGCGCTGACAACGGGCTCTATGAGCTTTTCTATCTCAGCACCCACGACAGCATCCTGCATCACCGCGGGAATTATCTGCTCGAACTCGGACATACGAAGCTCGCCCGAGTACATCTCTCTTGCTCTGTCGGCAAGGTCGTGCGCCTCATCGACGAGGAATACGTATCTGCCGCCTATGCGGTCGCTTCCGAAATATCTGCGGAAGTACACGCTCGGGTCAAAGGCGTAGTTATAGTCGCATATCACGACGTCGCAAAGTTCGGAGAGATCGAGGGAAAGCTCATACGGGCAGACTCTGTGCCGTTTTGCGACCTCGCATATAAGTCCGCGCGAATAGCCTCTGTAGTGCTCAAGCATCTCGCGAAGAGCTCCTTCGACGCGGTCGTAATATCCGCGCGCGTACTCGCAGTAGGCAGATGAGCACATATTTCTCGACGCGCTCATCCCTCTCTCTCGGCAGGGGCAGACCTGCTCCTTTGCCGTGATGATGACCGTTCTCTGCTTCACTCCGCCCGCGTGCAGCTTACCTGCCGCCAAAAATGCCTCTCTACGAGTCGCGGTCTTTGGTGTGAGGTAAAATATCTTATCGCAATACCCCTTGCCAAGCGCGCGTATTGCGGGAAAGAGCGAAGATATCGTCTTGCCCGTTCCCGTGGGCGCTTCGACGAAGAGTCGCTTCCCGCGTCTTATCGCGGAGTACACGTCGCGTATCATCCATTCCTGCCCCTCGCGTAGCTCTGCGTACGGAAATACCGCGCTCTCTGCCGAGGGTAGCTCCTCGGTCACCTTTTCACGCGCAAGTCTTGCCCTGAAGGCTATCTTATCAAGTAGCGAGTTATAAAATCCCGCCAGCTCCATTCTCGCAAAGCGGTAATCAAAATGCTTGAATTTCTTAGATCCGCTCTCAATATACGTCACTCTGCCGCGAACGTAGGACAGATCTTCTCGGATGCAAAAAAAGTATGCAGAGCATTTGAGCAGTGCCAGAGTCAGCTCGTCGGGAGGGAACTGTGATCCCCTGCCCCTCACCGCCTTGAGCTTATCGACGACGGGACCGTCCTCGCGACGAATGACCCCGTCGGCAAAGGTATCTACGGTATAGTAAATGCCGCCGCGCTCGGTGGTGTTGCAAAGCTCGACGCGCGGATTGTAATACGCCCCCGCCTCTGCCTGCAAGCGATAATAAAGCTGACCGTCCTCCTCAAGCCGTGCGGAATAGACGGGGGGCGCATCGAGATCTCCGTGGCGGAGCGCGAGCGTGCAAAGCTCTTCTGCACTCATCTCTATCGCACAGCTCTCAATATTGTATCTCATACCTCCCCTTTCCGACTTTTCTTACATAAGGACAAGAAATATACACATACAATTCAGTATATCTTCAATCTGTACATAAGACCGTCAATGTATATTTTTCCATAGGGCGACTCTTCTCGCCGCCCACGGCTTCATTTATATTATATCACTACGCGGCATTTTCGTCAACTGCAAATTGCAAATCCCCCATTTACCATTTTTTTAGGGGTAGCAATTTTGCGCCTTAGCACTTATAATATAGTATACCTTTCAGAAAACGAGGAGAAGGCTATGGAATACATACTTATAAACGAAAGCAAGCTCAAGATCACGCTCGAATGCGAGGAGCTTGAAGAACGCTCTCTTGAGAGTGATAAGCTCGACTACGCGGACCCCGATGCAAAGCAGTTTTTCTGCGACATTTTGCAGAGAGCGCGTAACGAGCTTGGCTTTGACACCACGGGCTACCGCGTTCTGCTACAGCTCTATCCGATACGCGACGGGGGCTGCGAGCTTTACGTCACGCGGCTTGGGGCGCTCGATTCACTACCCGAGGGCGAGAAGAACCGAGCGCAAGAAGCCGAACAGCAAAAGCGCGAGAGCGGAAAAAAGCAAAAGAAGCCAAAGCGCAGACGAGCGTACAGATTTGATTCGCTTGAGGATCTCTGCCGAGTCTGCCGTCGGCTATCCGAATGCTCGGTCACGCTTGAGAGCTCCGCGTATCGCACGGATGACGGTTGGTATCTGCTGATCACTTACGAGGATCACGACGGAATATCGGATATCCTGCCGATCAGCGAGCTGTCGTTTATAAGTGAATACGGATATGCCGAGGACGTGCGGGCTCTCTCGCTCTTCCTTGGCGAATATGCAAAGGAAATATGTAAAGAAAACGCAGTTGAGACTCTCAGACGCATCAGTTAAATATTTCAATATTTCTTTGGAGCAGTTATGGATATCAATTCTAATGCAAAGAGCACACCGCGAGAGCTCGGATATCTCGTCGTGCGCGTATCGACCGCACTTGGCGCAATTCCGCTTGAGGAGGCTACGGTAAATATACGCGGAACTACCGAGCAAAGCTCGGGAATACTCTATTCCCTGCTGTCCGACCGCGACGGACTCACCGCACGCGTATCTCTCCCGACTCCGCCTCGCTCTCAAGCCGACACCCCCGGAGGCCCTCCGCCATACTCGACATGGAACATCGAGGTCTTTAAGGATGGCTATATCTCTGCAAAATTTTTAAACGTTCCCGTGTATTCCTCGACCGTTTCGGTCCAGCCCGCAGTTCTCGTGCCTCTCGGCGAGAAAACCGATCGCGGCGAGACCTACAACGAGTCAAGCAGCCCTCTTCTCTGATGGAGGTGAAAAATGAACGCAAGGATCCCTTTCATTCCCGAGACAGTAACCGTGCATCTCGGCGCTCCCGACACGAACGCGCCGAACGTCACGGTCAGCTTTATCGATTACATCACCAACGTAGCCTCGAGCGAGATCTATCCGACCTGGCCCGAGGAGTCTATCCGCGCTAATATCTACGCGCAGATATCGTTTGCGCTCAACCGTATCTATACCGAGTTCTACCGCTCGCGCGGATACGATTTCGACATCACGAATTCAACCGCCTTTGACCAATCATTTGTCAACGGTCGGGACTACTTTGAAAATATCAGCGAGATCGTCGGCGAGATATTCAACAGCTATCTCGTCCGTCAGGGTAGCGTTGAGCCCCTTTTTGCACAGTACTGCGACGGCGTACGCGTACAGTGCGGCGGTCTTTCTCAATGGGGTACGGTAGAGCTTGCCGAGCAAGGATATACCCCTTATGAGATACTGCAATACTACTACGGCGACGACATAAACATAGTCACAGACGCGCCTATAATGAACGTTTCTTCAAGTGCCCCGATCCGCCCCTTGCGGCTCGGCAGCGGAGGCGACGAGGTAAGACAGCTTCAGCTCAGGCTCAACCGCATCTCCGACAATTATCCGTCCATTCCCAAGATCGCCCTTCCCGACGGGGTTTTCTCGTTCGACACTGAGGCGGCGGTCAAGCGATTTCAGGAGATCTTCGGTCTTACCCCCGACGGTATCGTCGGTAACGCGACATGGTACCGGGTGTTATTCCTTTATAACGCAGTAAAGCGCCTCAACGAGCTGAATTCCGAAGGGATCACTCTCTCTGAGGTCACTGATCAGTTCGACGAAGCAACCGTTCCCGGCGACGTAGGTGACGATGTAAAAAACATACAGTATCTGCTTGCCTACGTAGCACAGTTTTACGATGAGATCCCTCCCGTCGCGCTCGACGGCATCTACGGACCTGCGACCGAGAGCGCGGTACGTGCATTTCAACAGCTATTTGAGCTTGACGTGACGGGAGAAGTGGATCTTAAGACCTGGGATGCGCTATACCGCACCTACCTCGGCTTTATTGAGACGATCCCCTTCAAATATATCGACGGACGGCTCTACCCCTACCCGGGAATACCGCTGAGACTCGGCTCGGAGTCAGAGGTAGTGCGGCTGATGCAGGAGTATCTCAACTATATCGCATCCTTTTATCCGCAGATCCCGACCGTATCCCCAACGGGATATTTCGGCTCGCGAACGCAAGAGGCGGTGATCGCGTTTCAACGGCTTCAGGGGCTTACGCCAAGCGGCACGGTCGCCGCTGCCACGTGGAACGAGATCACCTCGCTCTACAGTGATCTTTATCTTGGATCACGTCTGGGAGAAGGACAGTATCCGGGCTATGAAATAGGCTCACAGGGAGGTGAATGATATGCCCGTACCGAATAATCTTAATGACGCCATCCGCAATCTGCAGACCTATCTGCGAGAGATCTCATTTTATGACAGCTCTGTTCCCAGAGTCCCCATCGACGGGCTTTACGACAGCGCCACGCGCGGTGCTGTACGTGAGTTTCAGCGCACGCGCGGTCTTAGCGTAACGGGTAACGTCGACAAGGATACGTGGGATGCTATTTTCGGTGAATATCTGGCTCTCAAGCGTGAAAACACTCGTGAGAGACAACAGAGCTTTTTTCCCGACCACGCAGACGGCTACGTCGCACGCATAGGAGAGAAAAGCTCGTTCGTCGCTATAGTTCAACTTATGCTCCGCGAACTCTCTGCCGACTTTGACGAGATCGACGAGCTTGAGATCGATGGGATCTTCGGGAAGGCTACCGAGGACGCTGTCAGCGCATTTCAGCGCGCATCTCTCCTTAAGGTCACGGGAGAGGTGGATCTGGAGACCTACAACCGTCTCTCAAGAGCATTTATAGGTATCTCACTCAATTAAAATACTGCTGCGCGGCATAAGTTACGTCTACGGGGGAAATAATCAGATAGCCGTGCCGCGCACGAAGATATAAAGTATTCAAAATATAAGAAGGTTTCTATGGCTAATAAATTTACACAAAAGGCAGAGAGCGTGCTCCGCGCCGCGCTTGCTCTCGCTGAGGAGCTCGGACACAGCTACATCGGCACCGAGCATCTTCTCTTCGCTCTCGCCTCGCAAAAGGACAGCATATCCTCGCGCATACTCGCCTCAAAGGGTGTTGAGAGCGAAAAACTACGCGCGAGCATCGTCGACTATATGGGTGTAGGCGTGTCGGGCAAAGTAAGCTCGGAGGATATGACTCCGCGACTCAAAAAAATAATAGAAAATGCCTCTGCCGAGGGAGCAAGAAGCGGCACGCGCTTCATCGGCACCGAGCATCTGCTGATCGCGCTTATCAATCAGCGCGATGCTGTCGGCACGAGGCTGCTTGAGTCGGAGGGAGTGATGATCTCCGAGCTGAAGGCAGAGATCGCCGCCTATCTCGGCTCGTCTCCTTATCGCTCAACGGGCAGCCAAAGAGCAAGCGAGGAAGAGGGCAAAAAGGCAAAAAAGAGTCCTCTCGCGCAGTTTGGCAAGGATCTGACCGCTCTTGCCGCCGAAGGAAAGACCGACCCCGTCATCGGAAGAGAGCACGAGACAGAACGGCTGCTCAGAATTCTCTGCAGGCGGCAAAAGAACAATCCTTGCATCATCGGCGACCCAGGTGTCGGCAAGACCGCCGTCGTGGAGGGGCTTGCGCTTCGCATAGCCGAGGGCAACGTCCCTGCGGAGCTCTGTGACAAGCGCATAATAACTCTTGACCTACCTGCGATGATCGCGGGCGCGAAGTACAGGGGCGAATTTGAGGATCGGATGCGCGGCGTGCTTGACGAGGTGCGGCGCGACGAGAGCATCATACTCTTTATCGACGAGGTCCATATGCTTGTCGGCGCAGGCGCGGCTGAGGGCGCGATAGACGCGGCAAATATCCTCAAGCCGCCGCTTGCAAGAGGCGAGCTTCATATAATCGGCGCGACCACGCTTGAAGAGTATCGCGCACACATAGAAAAGGACTCTGCGCTCGAGCGACGGCTTCAGCCTCTCATTCTCTCCGAGCCTACCGAGCGCGAGGCGATCGCCATTCTCTCGGGACTGCGCCGAAGATACGAGCAGCACCACGGCATAAGGATCAGCGATGGCGCGATCGAAGCGGCGGTGAAGCTCTCGGTGCGCTATATTCCCGAGCGGCACCTTCCCGACAAGGCAATAGACCTGCTCGACGAGGCGGCGGCAAAGCTACACATAGAGCTCAGAGAGAGCATAGGCGATGCGCACGGTCTTTCAGAGCTGAGGCGACAAAAGGAGATCGCTGTCTGCGAGCAGAGCTTTGACGTAGCCGAGGATATATCGCGGCGAGAACGCGAGCTCATCGAGAACGCGGTAGCGATCATAGACAGAAACGAGGATCTGCGTGAGCTTTGTGCCGACAACGTCGCCGCGATCGTGACCGAGCAGACGGGTATTCCCTGCTCATCTCTCCTTGAAGGAGAAGCCGATCGACTGATGAGACTCTGCGACTCGCTCCGCGCCGAGGTCATCGGTCAAGAGCGAGCGATCTGTGCGGTATCGAGTGCTATCCGACGGGGCAGAACGGGGCTATCTGCGCCCGAGCGACCTATAGCTTCCTTTCTCTTCCTCGGAAGCACGGGAGTCGGCAAGACCGAGCTCTGCCGTGCGCTCGCAAACAGACTATTCGAGAGCCCCGATTCTCTGTTCCGTCTGGATATGTCGGAATATATGGAGAAGCACAGCGTATCAAAGCTGATCGGCTCGCCACCCGGATACATCGGCTACGGTGAGGGCGGACTGCTGACCGAGCGCGTGCGCCGCCGTCCGTATTCGGTCATTCTTTTTGACGAGATAGAGAAAGCACACCCCGACGTACTCAATCTTCTCTTGCAGATAATGGAGGACGGCACGCTGACCGACAGCTCGGGCAGAAAGAGCCACTTTTCAAGCTCGGTGATCATTATGACCTCAAATCTGCTAACGCACGCAGATCGCGCAAAGCGTTCACTCGGATTTTCCGAGTCGGACGGCGAGAGCGAGCAGAACATCCGACGTGAAAAGAAGCTGTGCGAGTTCTTCAAGCCCGAGTTTATCAACCGCATCGACGAGATAGTTCTCTTTGACGAGCTCTCGGTAGACTCGCTGACACTCATAGCGCAAAAGATGCTCCGTGAGCTCGCGGCGCGAGCCAAGGAGGCAGGCTCGGAGCTTGAGATAGAGGACGGTGTCGCCGAGCATATCGCCACCGTCTGCTATTCCTCAGCGCGCGAGCTCGGTGCAAGACCGCTGCGGCGTGAGATAATCGAGCGCATCGAAACACCGCTTTCGGAAATGCTTCTCTGCCACCGCGCACCCGCGGTAAAGGTCAGCATAGAGGACGGAGAGATAGCACTTTTTTCTCTTTCCCAAGTATAAATGCTCGCCCTCGCGCTGAGGGCGGGCAAATTTTTTTAAAAGTATTTTGATTTATGTGGTTTTGTTTACAAAGAGTTCAAATTTAGGGTATATAATATTTATGTATGCAATTCACAATCGGGAGAACTCAGAGTTATGAACGAACAGAACGCTAAAAAAAGAATACTGACATTTTCGTTGATCGCAGTCGCGCTTGCATTCGTCGCAACGCTTTTGCGCGTGCTCTGTCTCTTCTTCTTTTACGATAAGATAGGTTACTACCAAAGAGCCGCCGCTCTCCCCATCGTGTCTAATATCTTTTACGGGGCATCCTTGGTGTTCTTCGCGATAGCCGCGCGCTTTCTGATCAAGCCCGAGGGCGATATCGCGCCGCCAAGAAAGCCCGCAAAGCTCGCCGCTCTTCTGCCGCTTGCCGCGATGCTTGTCTACCTTATAAATATTTCCTCGACCGTGTTCGGCAAAGATGCGGCTTGGTACGAGCTTCTTTTGCTTGTTTTCGGTGTCGTAAGCGCAGTATTTTTCGGCTCTGTCGCATTCTGCGCCCAGCCGTCCTCGCTCACTGCTTTGAGCGGTGTCGGATGTATTATCTGGCTCGCACTCGCAGCTATGAGATCCTATCTTGACTTTTTCGTTCCTATGAACTCCCCCGACAAGCTATTCTTCCAACTCGGTGCAGTCGGTGCAACGCTGATCGTTTTCTCCGAGCTTCGCGCCATGTACCGTATGTCTCAGCCGAGAGCCTACTTCTTCGGCTTCTTTGCGGGCATCCTCGCGGTATCGGTCGCATCGGTATCCGATCTGATAGCGAATGCCGCAGATATTTTTGCAAGCTATACACTTCTCTACGAGGACATAGTTATGCTTTCCATCCTCGTTTACGCAGTCGTAAGACTCTTCTCGGGCGTGTGCGCCGAAACCGATAAATAAGACCCGAGCCATAGACTTTACAGAAAGGAGATCGCATTATGAGTAGCGCAAGTCAGCGAATTCAGTGGCTTCACAAGAAGATCGTGGACCGTGCATATCCCAACGCATACCATCTTGCCGAGAGATTTCGTATCTCTCACAGACAGGCTCAGCGCGACGTGGACTACCTGCGTCACGAAATGGGCGCGCCCTTGGCGTATTCCGCAGTTGAAAAGGGATATTACTACAGCGAAGCCTTCACCTTTCCGCTCATAATCGAAGCCGAGGGCGACGTCGACTTCAACGATGCCATCATTGGAATGAAGGAATTCGGCAATTCAAGTGCCGAGCGTTCGGTGCTCCAGCTTCAGCTCCCCTATTATGCGACTCTCGAGATCAAGGACAGAATGACCGTGCTCAATCTGCGCAGTCTTATCGTTGCGGACGAGCCTCACCACCGCTATCGCTGTGAGTTCCCGAGCGTTGAGCTCTTTCTTGGCATAATTATGTCTATGGGCGCGGATATCAAAATCGTCGAACCGCTCTGGCTCCGCGAAAGGTTGGTCGAATTTGCGAAAAGAGTCATCGAATGCAACCCGATCGATGAGATCGAAGAGGAATAATTCTGCCCTCAAAACAATTTTTTTGACTTTTTTAAAAAAACTTTTAAAAAACTCTTGACAAATATAAATTTTGTGGTATAATATATGCGTTATCCAAAGACAGCAGGTTTCAGTAAAGGCGTGAGCTTTCCTGCCGAGGAGAAATTCGATCGTGATATATTTATGGTCTTTCTTTTCCTCGGGTAAGTGCGCCCACTGAAAAGAAAGATTTTTTCTTTTTCTGCTGAAGTCACACAATTCACATAGGAGGTGAAACATCGTGCCCAGCAATTCTATTCTCGCACAAAAGCAGGCTATAGTTGCAGATCTCGCTGAACAGTTGAAGAATTCTCCCGCAGGCGTAGTTGTTAACTACCAGGGAATCACCGTTGACGCTGACACCAAGATGCGTAAGGCTCTTCGTGAGGCAGGCGTTAAGTACATGGTTATGAAGAATTCTCTCACAGGCAGAGCTTGTGACGAGGTGGGCCTTGGCGATATGAAGCAGTACCTCTCCGGTATGACCGCTATCGCAATCGGTACCACTGATCCCGTAGCTCCCGCAAAGGTTCTCAAGGAGTACGCTGAGAAGATCGAGTCTTTCCAGATCCTCGCAGGTTACCTTGACGGCGCAGTAGTTGACGTTGATACCGTTAACAGACTCGCTGACATTCCGTCCAAGGAAGTTCTCATCGCAAAGTTGCTCGGAAGCATCAAGTCCCCCATCTACGGATTTGCATACGCTCTCCAGGCAGTCATCGACAAGGATGGCGAAGCAGCTCCCGCAGCTGCAGAAGAAGCAGCAGAGGCTTAAGTCATTCTCTGCACTGCCGCATCGATCTAATAAAAATTTCGAGGACGGCGTAACTGAACCGTGTGCCGCGTAGCACACAAACAAACTTTTTTAAAATTATTAATTAATTCCGTTTAAGGAGGAACACGAAAATGGCATCCGAAAAGATCACAAACATTCTTGAAGAGATCAAGTCTCTTACACTTATCGAACTTGCTGACCTTGTAAAGGCAGTTGAAGAGGAATTTGGCGTATCCGCAGCAGCTCCCGTAGGCGTAGTTGCAGCAGCAGGCGCAGCAGCAGCTCCCGCAGCAGAAGAGAAGACCGAGTTTGACGTAGTTCTTAAGAGCTTCGGCGCTAAGAAGCTCGACGTCATCAAGGCAGTTCGTGAGATCACCGGTCTCGGCCTTAAGGAAGCTAAGGAAATGGTTGAGGGCGCTCCCAAGACCGTTAAGGAAGGCGTTTCCAAGGACGAAGCTGAGTCTCTCAAGAAGACTCTCGAAGAGGCTGGCGCTGAGGTTGAGGTTAAGTAATTTAACCCCTACTTATTGCCAATACAAAAAGGAGTATCCGCAAGGATGCTCCTTTTTGTTTTCTATTATAAAATATCCCGATGATCACTCATCGGGATATTTTTGTTTAAATCTTGATCTTAAGCGTTACGATCTCAAAGTTGGATGCAGAAAGCTTGATCTTGCCGTTCTCAAGCGCAAGCTCCGAGATCTTGTTTTCCTGAAGATCGCAAAGCTCTGCGCTCTTTGCTTCAAATCCGAGGCTCAGCTCGGTTCTGCACTTGCCGCCGAGTGACTCGTAGCCACGAACGATAATCCCCTCTCCATCCTCTGCGAGCTTGATCGTCTCGATGACGAACGCGGGATCGGACGTAGAGAGAAGCGAGAAGCTCTCGGGAAGTGCTCCACTCTGTGCCGCGATCGGCAGGACGGTGAGCGGCTGATTGAGCTTATAGCCCTCACCGATAGTCTCGCCGTCGGCAAGTCTGCCCTTGTGGAGATAGAGCGAATAGGTGAACCCGTGCTCTCCTCTGTCGGCTACGGGGTTCGGATATGTAGCCGCCTTGAGCAACGAGAGTCGCATCACGTTGCCGTCAACGCTGTGACCGTACTTGCAATCGTTGAGCAGGCTGACGCCGTAGCCGTTCTCCGAGAGGTCGATCCACTTGTGCGCGCAGACCTCGAACTTTGCCTCATCCCAAGGTGTATTTCTGTGCGTGGGGCGCGCGAGATGTCCGAACTGAATGTCGCAGTTGACCTCCGCGCTCATTATATCTACGGGGAACGCGGTCTTGAGCAGAACGTGATCCTCGTGCCAATCTACTTTCGTCTTGAAGTCGACTCTCTGAGACCTTTCGTCAAGCGAGATTACCTGTTCGAAGGTAGAGTCGCAGTATTTTCTCGTTATCTTGAGCGCGGCGTAGTTGCCCTCGTTGATCAATTCGACCGAGCTGACGTCATCCGCGATCCACTTCTTTTGCTTGTAGTACTCGGTGATCTCCCACGCGTCGTACTCTCTCGGGTAGTCCTCGTAGACCTCGAATACGTTGGCTTCCTTGCCGTCCTCGATAATCTGGCGGTCGTTCTTCTTATCATAAACGCTGACGATATGGTACTTATCGTTGAACTCGACTCGGATAAAGTCGTTTTCAAGAGAGTGCTCGTCGGCTCTCACGCTCGCCTTGAGCTTAGCGGGCTTGACCACTCTCCAGCCGTGTGCGGGGATAGTCTCGTCGACAGTAATTCTTCCCTCTGCCGTCTCGATCACCGCGCCCTTTACGTCAAACGGGCTTGCGTTATATACGAAATATCCGCCCTCAGTGCCGATATTCTTCGCGATAGATGCTATCTTTTCGTCAAACGCCGCCTTCGCGTCTCCGATGATCTCGGCATACTCGATATCCGAGTCGTCATAGACCTCTTTGATCGACGAGCCGGGGATTATATCGTGGAACTGAAGCTTGAGTATCGAGTGCCAGCCCTTGTCGATAAGCTCGTAGGGATATACCGAATCCTTATTGAAGATAAGATCGGCGATCGAAGCAGTTTCGAGCGACTGATACAGCAGCTCGCTTCTGCGTTTGTTCTTCTTGTTCTTTGCGATAGAGGTGTATGTTCCTCTGTGCATCTCAAGATAGAGCTCTCCTCTCCACTCGGGCGTGAAGCGAAGCTCCTCTGCGTTCTTGAAGAACTGTTCCTTTACCTTTGCGACGGTATCCATACCTTTTCTCATCTCGACCTTGGGGAAGCCGGGGAGTCCGTACTTGAGTCGCTCGTAGTTCTCGATCATCTCAGGGGTAGTTCCTCCGCCGCCGTCGCCAAAGCCTACCTCGAGGATCTGTCTGTCCGAGTAGTCCTTGTTTATGTGTCCTTTCCAACGGTTGTATACCGTCTGCGGAGAGGCGTTATTTACGTAGCCGGGAGAGAGCATTACGAAGACATCGCTTCCGTCAATTCCCTTCCATACGAAGTTGTCGTTGACAGGCTTGTTGGTTTCACTCCAGAAGAGCTTTGCGGTAAAGAACTGATCGACACCGCTCTTCTTGAGTATCTGCGGAAGTGCCGCGGAATAGCCGAATACGTCGGGCAACCAGAGAATTACGTTCTCCTTGCCGAACTCCTCGCGCATAAAGCGTTTGCCGAGAAGTATCTGTCGCACAAGGCTCTCGCCGCTGACGATATTTGTGTCAGCCTCAAGCCACATAGCACCCTCTGCCTCCCAGCGACCTTCGGCGATGCGTGCCTTGATCTTCTCGTAGAGCACGGGGTCGTTTTCCTTTACGTACTGATAAAGCTGGGGCTGGCTCGACATAAAGATATAGTCGGGATACTGCTCCATAAGGCGAATTGCGGTCGAGAAGGAACGCTGTGCCTTTTCCTTGGTCTGCGCAAGCGTCCAAAGCCACGCAACGTCGATGTGCGTGTGTCCGAGCATCGCAACAACGCCCTTGTTGTTGCCGCAGATCTTGTTATAGAACTCGTCCATCATAAACTTGCGAGTCGCGGAAACGCTCTCGTAATACTCGACCGAGTCGCGACGGCGCAGATCAAGCAGCATAGTCGCGCGGTTGAGCACATTCATTATCTGATTGTATTCCATTGAGTCTTTCGGCAAGCACTTGGATGCCTCAAAGGGCACGGTGATATCGTACCAGAGTCCCTCGGTGTCAAGGTCGACCTGCTCGAGCGTAAAGCTTATTGCAAATCTGCTGTCCGCGTTCATTCCGTTGTAGAGATATACCGCGACCTCGTGGTGTCCCTCGGTCATATTCGCGTACAGATGGTTTACGTCGAACGCCTGAACCGCGCTCTCGACTCCGTCGAGAAAGAGAGTTCCCTGAGGATTGAGCGCATCCCAGCCGCTCTTGCCCGTTCTCGCGTAGAGTCGATAACCTCTCTTCTCTGCCGCCGCAGGAACGTCGACCGAGAATTTTACCCACCAGTGACTGTCCTTGGGTGCTACAAGCTCCTCACCGTGATAATCCACCCATCCCGCGCTCTCGTCGGGAAGCGTGTTATTCTGCTTGTATCCGCAAGGGACGATCTTAATACCGTCAACAGCTACAGAGTCTATAATTATGCGGTTCTGCAAGACCTTTGCAGTCTCGCGTATCTTTTCAGCTATAAAGGTCATTTTGCTATTTCCTTTCAATTTTAAAGTTCAAATCGAAAGCCGACACGGAATGCTCCGCATCGGCTTTTGCCATTTACAGTGCCAAAACGCTTCCGTTTTGCTCTATTCTTCTTCCTCTTCTTGCGTTTCCTTGCCCGCTCTTCTCTGTTCTTCAAGCATCATATCCTTGACCTTCATAAGACGGGTGGTGTTTCCTCTCTCATTCTCGTCAAGCTTCATCTTGATGGTCTTGATAGCGGCAAGATACTGCGGCATCATAATATACTCAAGCGCGTTTACTCTTCTTCGCGTCTTTTCTATCTCCTCCGCCAAGAGCTGAGCCTGCTTTTCAAGCTCTGCCATACGGACAAGATCCTCAAGTATGCCTCCGAGCTCGCGAAGCGATACGTCGAGGTCGCCCGACGTGAACGCAAGACCGTAGTTAAAGCTCTGCGCCGCCGCTTCCTCGCTCTCTGCACCCGAGTAAGAGAACTCGGGCACGGTCACGCTCATCATATTTTTGTACGTGACCTCAAGGTTTCCCTCTTTCTTCGGGCAGATGAGTGCTTCCTCGAGCATCTTGGGGTTAGCCGACGCGCTCGCGACGCTAAATCCCTTATAATACAGCTCAAGTGCCTTCTCTACCCTCTCGCGAAGTGCCTTATCCTCGCGAACGACCTCGAGAAACTGCTTCATCAGCTCGTCTCTCTTGTCCTTGAGAAGCTTGTGACCGCGCCGCGCAGTAGTATATCTGCTCTGGAGCTTTTTCATCTCCATACGAGTTGGATTTACTCTGATCTCAGCCATAAATAATCAACCTTTCAAAAGATAAAATCAGTTGCCCTTCCAATACTTATCAAGCATTTCGGGCTTGATTCTCTTCATCTCGCTCTTGGGGAGTATTGCAAGCAGCTCCCAGCCGAGATCAAGCGTTTCTTCGATGCTTCTGCTCTCGTAGAAGCCCTGATTTATATATCTTGCCTCAAATTCGTCTGCAAACTTAGCGTAAAGTCTGTCGATGGGCGTCAGCGCCGCCTCACCGAGAACGACCATAAGCTCCTTTGCGTCCTTTCCTCTCGCGTAGCTCGAGAAAAGCTGGTTCATCTTTCCCGCGTGGTCCTCTCTCGTCTTGCCGACTCCGATTCCCTTATCCTTAAGTCTCGAGAGCGAGGGGAGCACGTCGACGGGGGGCATATAGCCCTTTCTGTACATCTCACGCGAGAGAATGATCTGTCCTTCGGTGATGTATCCCGTAAGGTCGGGGATCGGGTGAGTCTTATCGTCCTCGGGCATCGTGAGTATCGGGATCATCGTGATAGATCCGTCAGAGCCCATCTTTCTGCCCGCTCTTTCGTACATTGTCGCAAGGTCGGTGTAAAGATATCCGGGATATCCGCGACGACCGGGTACCTCCTTACGTGCGGCGGATACCTCACGAAGAGCCTCGGCGTAGTTGGTGATATCGGTGAGTATTACAAGCACGTGCATATCGCACTCGAACGCGAGGTACTCTGCCGCGGTCAATGCCATACGGGGAGTCGAAATTCTCTCGATCGCGGGGTCGGATGCGAGGTTGATAAAGAGCACGGTTCTGTCAATCGCGCCCGTCTTCTTGAAGTCAGAGATAAAGAAATCAGCCTCTTCAAAGGTGATACCGATAGCCGCGAATACGACCGCAAACTTTGAGTCGGAATTTCTTACCTTCGCCTGTCTTGCGATCTGCGCCGCGAGATTTGCGTGCGGCAGACCCGAGCCCGAGAAGATGGGAAGCTTTTGACCTCTGACGAGCGTGTTGAGTCCGTCGATAGTCGAAACTCCTGTCTCTATAAACTCGGAGGGATAGTAGCGCGCCGCGGGGTTGATCGGCGTACCGTTGATATCAAGAGATTTCTCGGGGATCAGCCTTGCGCCACCGTCGATCGCCTCACCCATACCGTTGAATACTCGTCCGAGCATATTGGGAGAAACGGGCAGCTCAACGCCGTGTCCCGTAAATCTTACCTTACTGTGTGCGAGGTTGAGTCCCGCGCTCGATTCAAAGAGCTGAACCAGCACGTTTCTGCCGTTGACCTCAAGAACTCTGCAGCGGCGAACACTTCCGTCGGGAAGCTCGATCTCGCCAAGCTCGTCGTACTTGACGCCCTCGACCTGCTTTACAAGCATCAGAGGACCTGCGACCTCTTCTATCGTTCTGTATTCTCTAATCATTTTGATGCGTCCTTCCGTCAGAATTTTGCGGCTTACGCCTCAAGCTTGAGCGCGTCAAGCTCTCTTGTGATCTGCTCGTCTATCTCTGCGTAGACCTTCTTGTAATCTGCATAAGCTACCGCCTTCGCACGTCCGATGCGCTCTCTTACGGGAAGAGTTGCGACCTTTTCAACGTCAGCACCCGCCTCGATCGCCTTATTAGCCTTATCGCCAAACGAGAAGATAAGCTCGATCAGAGCCGCCTGCTTGTCAAGCTCGGTAAAGCTGTCGGTATCCTCGAATGCGTTCTGTTGCAAGAAGTCCTCACGGATCGACTGCGAGAGCTCGAGCTTCATTCTGTCTTCGGCAGAGAGCGCGTCCATACCGACGAGCTTGACGATCTCCTGAAGATCGCTCTCCTCCTGCAAGAGCTTGAGAAGTCTTGCGGTGTTATCCATCCAGGACTTCGATACGTTCTCGGAGAACCAAGGGCTCAGTCTGTCGCGGTAGAGCGAGTAGGAATTGAGCCAGTTGATCGCCGGGAAGTGTCTCTTGTATGCAAGAGAAGCATCAAGTCCCCAGAATACCTTTACTATACGCAGAGTTGCCTGGGTAACCGGCTCGGAAATATCTCCGCCCTGCGGAGAAACCGCGCCGATTGCCGAAAGTGCGCCCTGTCTTGCATCTGAGCCGAGGCAAACGACCTTGCCCGCTCTCTCGTAGAACTGAGCGAGACGGCTGGTAAGGTAAGCAGGATATCCCTCCTCACCGGGCATTTCTTCAAGTCGTCCCGACATCTCACGAAGAGCCTCTGCCCAACGCGACGTCGAGTCCGCGATAACGGCTACCGAATAGCCCATATCTCTGTAGTATTCCGCGATCGTGATACCCGTGTATATAGACGCCTCACGCGCCGCAACAGGCATATCCGAGGTATTCGCGATAAGCACGGTACGCATCATAAGCGACTTGCCTGTGCGCGGGTCGGTAAGCTCGGGGAACTCGCGAAGAACGTCGGTCATCTCGTTTCCGCGCTCGCCGCAACCGATATAAACAACGAGATCAACGTCGCTCCATTTTGCAAGCTGATGCTGAACGACCGTCTTACCCGAGCCGAAAGGTCCGGGAACGCACGCCGTACCACCCTTTGCTATCGGG
>JAGBIA010000031.1 GCA_017935225.1 Clostridia bacterium
CATTGATGCGAACCATTCGGGACCCTTGAGAATGATCTGAGGAATATTAGCAAAGGTTTCAACGTTATTTTCAACGGTAGGCTTGCCGTAAAGACCCTTAACTGCAGGATAAGGAGGACGAGGACGAGGCTCACCTCTGTTACATTCGATAGAAGTCATAAGCGCTGTTTCTTCGCCACAAACGAAAGCACCAGCACCAAGTCTGATTTCAAGGTTGAAATCAAAGCCTGAATTGAAAATATTTTTTCCGAGAAGACCGTACTCTCTTGCCTGGTCGATAGCAATCTGAAGACGTCTAACGGCTATGGGGTACTCAGCACGAACGTATATGTAACCCTCTTCAGCGCCGATAGCGTAGCCTGCGATAGCCATAGCCTCGAGAACTGCGTGGGGGTCACCCTCGAGGATAGAACGGTCCATGAATGCACCGGGGTCACCCTCGTCGGCGTTACAGCCGATATACTTAACTACGTTTCCTCTGTTACCGGAAGCGAACTTCCACTTAAGACCGGTGGGGAATCCGCCGCCTCCGCGTCCGCGGAGTCCGGAATCGAGAATAGTCTGGATAACTTCATCGGGAGTCATCTCGGTGAGAACCTTACCGAGTGCCGCATAACCGTCCATAGCGATGTACTCGTCGATCTCCTCGGGGTTGATAACACCGCAGTTACGGAGAGCGACTCTCTTCTGCTTCTTGTAGAAAGCAGTCTCGGAGAGCGAGGTTGCGTGGTGAACGTCAGCCTTTGCCTCGTGGTATACGAGTCTTTCTACGGGACGTCCCTTGAGAAGATGCTCGCTTACGATCTCAGCAGCGTCTTCGATCTTTACGTTGCTGTAGAAGGTTCCTTCGGGATAGATAATCATAATCGGGCCGAGTGCGCAAAGACCGAAGCATCCGGTCATAACGACCTTAACTTCATCTGCAAGGCCCTTGGCGAGGATCTCCGCCTCCATAGCGTTCTTGATCTCAACGCTCTTGGAAGAGGTACAGCCTGTACCGCCACAAATCAATACGTGTGATCTAATCATTTTTCTTTATCCTTTCTCAGTCAAAATCAAACCGTTTTGTAAGCGCCGATCGTGTACTCTTCAACGACCTGACCGCCCTTAAGATGCTTCTCGACGATCTGTGCCGCCTTCTCGGCATCAAGCTTTACGTAGGTTACCTTTTCCTTGCCGTCCTCGTAGATTTCAACTACGGGCTCATACTGGCAAATGCCGATGCATC
The DNA here is from genome assembly GCA_017935225.1 of Clostridia bacterium. Lineage (GTDB taxonomy): Bacteria > Bacillota > Clostridia > Oscillospirales > CAG-272 > HGM12713. The sequence continues at coordinate 1,229 of JAGBIA010000031.1, forward strand.
CGGTCTGGGTGATAGCTACCTTATCGGTAAGTCCGTTTGCGTTTACGCCCTCAACGAAAGCGTTGAGTACGGGTCTTGCGCCTGCAGCGATACCGCAGGTTGCCATGCCGACCACGACTCTCGTCGTGCCCATTCCCTCACGGATCACTACTTTACTCTGCATCTTCTCTCTGATTGCAGCAAGTTCTGCCAAAGATTTCATAGTTTTTCCTCCATATATTTTCTAAAATTTAATACGTAGTCAAATGCTCTGATACTGTTCTTCGAGATATTCCCTGATCCACATCTGTATCTCGGGCTCCGCGAGAGATATCTCACTGCCAAGCACCTCGCGAAGCTGTGCGGTATCAAGCTGCACGCAACCGCTCTGACGCTTGTCCGTGAAGAGAAAATCCACCTCGGGACTTCCCGCTATTAAAATACATACTGTAGAAATTATATCTCCGAGCGGCATACAGTCGATGCTTTTTGTATCGAAGGTCGCCGAGAGTGACGTTCCGCTGTTTCCTTTCTCTGTCGACGAGCTTATCCTAAGCTCACCGCCCGTCTGTTCTGCAGCCATCTTGAGCAACGGCAGTCCCATTCCCACCTTACGAGTCTTTCTCGTGGTATAGAAAGGATTTGTCACGCCCATCAGCGTCTCCTCGCTCATTCCGCAACCGTTATCGATTATGGAAATAGTGAGAATTCCGCTCTCGGCAAGCTCAAGCGAGATCTCTACCTTGGTAGCTCCCGCCGCCGTCGAGTTTTTTGCAACGTCAAGAATATTCAGTGAAAGCTCTTTCATATCAAAGCTGTCGGATCTTACTTATATTTTGCAAGAATGCCTTCCATATCAGCGGGAACGAGTCTGCCGTATACTTCGTTGTTGATAGTAAGTACGGGAGCAAGACCGCAAGCACCGATGCATCTGGTAGCTTCAAGCGAGTACTTTCCGTCGGGAGTGGTGGAGCCTGCAGGGAGGCCGAGAATTTCGGTGATCTTGTTGAGAATATCGCCGCTTCCCTTTACGTAGCAAGCAGTTCCGAGGCATACTGCGATAGCGACCTCGCCCTTGGGGTTAAGAACGAACTGCGAATAGAAGGTAGATACGCCGTATACCTCTTCGATGGAAACGTCCATCTTGAGAGCGATCATCTTCTGAACTTCAATAGGCAGGTAGCCATAGATCTCCTGTGCCTGCTGAAGAACGGGCATCAATGCTCCGGGAGTGCCCTTGAGCTTTGCGATTACTGCGTCAAGCTGCTCTTCCTGAGCCTTTGTTCCACGGAACATTACTGTGGTCAAAGTCTTTTTCATCTGAAAAATTCCTCCATATTGTTTTTTGTTTATTTAATATTATTTTTAAAATAATTAAATAACTTCATCTGAAAGCTTTCCCCGCTCGAGCATCTCAAAAAGTCTTGCTCTTACGAGTGACGAGCTGTAAGGCTCGTCGTCGATATCAAAGGAGTTCTCTGCCTCGCTGATATCCCAAAGGTGATGCGCATCCGAGCAAACGAGAAGGTTGTCCGCGCGCAGCTCCTCGACAGTCGGGCTCAGCCGCTCAAGGCTATCCCTCTCTCGCAGTTCAAATGCGGAAAACTCATACTCGGGCGGAATATCGCCGAGTATCGCCACGATGCCGTTCGATTCGCGGTCTATATGCGCCGGATGCACGTGTGCGCCAAAGCTTCTTACAAGCGCTATCGCGTCTGCTATCGGAAGGTCGGTCGCGGAGATGAGCAAAGTCTCAAACTCGCCGATCTGCTCGTCCTCGCCGTCGAGTATCTGCTGGTCGCCGAATATCTCGGGGCGGTTCTTGATCGGCATAAGAGGCTTCTCGATCTCAGCGTCGAACCTCATCGCG
>JAGBIA010000005.1 GCA_017935225.1 Clostridia bacterium
CCTGAGCCTGAGCCCGATCCTGAGCCCGAGCCCGAACCCGAGCCTGAGCCTGAGCCCGAACCCATACCCGTGATCATTCCCGAACCCGATCCTGAACCTGAACCTGAACCCGAGCCCGAGCCCGAGCCCGAGCCTATGCCCGAGCCCATCCTTCCTAAAGTAAGAGTCATCAAGGGCGAGAAGATACGCGAAGCCGCTATCAACATCGACACCATTGACAAGTACTTTAACACAGACGAGACGGTCGATATTGACACGCTCAAGGAAAAGAAGCTCATACACAAGAGCGCAGGATGTATCAAGATCCTCGGCAGAGGTGAGATAACAAAACCGCTTACGATCTGCGCCCGTGAATTCAGCGGATCTGCGGTCCAGAAGATCAAGGCTGCCGGCGGAACGGTACTCACCGCAGGAACAGTAATAAATATTTGAGTCCATTAAACCATAGTATCCCGATGCACAAGCGTCGGGATACTCTTATAGTAAGGAGTTTTGAAAAAATACTATGATAAACACGAAGGAAAAATATCCGTTCTGGATAACCGAAATAGAGGATTGCTACAAAATGCTCTCCGAAATAAAGATGGGAGAGGTCAAAACGCTCGGATTTTCCGCGGGCAACAGAGAGATTAAATATGTGACCTACGGCAAAAAGCAGGACTACAACCGTACGGCAAATTACAGCTCGGCATGCGGAGCTTTCAATCCGTCCTACTACGCGAACCGAGAAGGCAAAGCACCGACGCTTATGATCGTCGGAGCGACTCACGGTCAGGAGACCGAGGGCGTTGCCGCAATTATGAATCTTATCTCTCTGATCGAGACGGGCAAGGATCTTCGTGGAAAGGAAGTTCCCGACGTTACAAATGCGCTCAAGGTCTGCGATTGCCGCCTTATTATAATTCCGATATATAATATCGACGGCCGCGCGCGCTGTGTTCCCGACTCTATGATAGACGAGCTTCCCGAGGGACTTCGCCATCACGGTCAGGGCAGATGGAAAGACGGAAGTCTTTGCGGCTATCCCGAATGCAAGAGAATTCATCCCATCAAGGATGCATCGGGATTTTTAGGCTCGTATTTTAACGATGACGGCATAAATCTTATGCACGATAATTTCTTTGCTCCCATGGCGAGCGAGACGGTCGCGCTTATGAAGCTCTGCGACGACGAGGCTCCCAACTGCGTCATCGCGCTTCACGGCGGCTCGAACACCACAAACGAGCTGCTTCAGCCCGATTACGTTCCGAAGTACGTCAACCGTGAGGTGTACGCGCTCGCTACCGAGATAGCAAAGAACCAGGAGGCGCTCGGTCTGAAGACTCACATTCGTCCCTTCCCCGAGGAAGAGCCAAAAACACCTCCGTCCTTCAATCTCACCACGGCGATCCACCACGTTTGCGGTGCGATAAGCTCGACCTACGAGTCGAACGAGGGACTTATCGACCACAATGCCTTTGGTGCAGAGGAAATACTTCTCCACCACTACTGTCTGTTCAAGGGTATGTTCGAGCACAAGTGGTAAGATCAACTGCATACAAAAAACCGACGGTTGCGTGCAACCGTCGGTTCTTTGAGTTTATTTTGCATAGTCTCCGAAGATAGTTCTGATAACTGTCTGGGCATAGACTCTGTGCATATAGTCGTTGGGGTGGTTGGAGTTCGAGCCTGCAACGTCCTGATATACCTTTTTGCCGAACATCTCGATGTTCACTGTCGTGACGTCAGCGTGCGCCGCCCTCTTCCAGAGCTTCTCAGCCGCTCTCAGATGCTCGATATAGTCGATGTGGAAGCGAAGCAGAGATCCGCCGCCGGGGCCCCACGCGACCTTGTCGTTAGGCAGGCAGGTGCCGATGACCACAATGCAAGCGTCGGGGCACTTCTCTTCTATCGTAGCGACCATAGTGTTGATATTCTTGGTGTAGGTCTCGGGATCGATTCCGCAGCCGTCATTCATACCGAATGCGATGATCACGAGATCGGGGTTCTCGCCGCAGATCTCGTCAAGCTTTGTCAGTCCGCCGTTTGTGTTCGAGCCGCTGACTCCCACGTTCTTCTGCGTGACGCTCACGCCGTACGCACTCTCTATATAATTCTGTACGAGGACGTTGTATTGAGGGCAATAGGGCGGAATATTTACTCCGTTCTTGCCCGATGCCGACCAGCCGTCAGTTATACTGTCGCCCGTCGCAACGATCTTGATCTCCTTGCCCGCCTCGAGCTTTGAGATAAGAGACGCATATACGTTCTTCTTTATTGCGGGAGGATTGATTATGCTCTTTGCGCTGTGCTTGTAGGTCACGGCAAGCGTCCATCTAGACATACCGGGCTTCCCTGCACCGATCTCGGCTCTGATGTAGCCCCAGCCGCGATTGTTAGCCGCGGGGAATTTAGTTGCAAGTCTGTTCTCAGCGTGCTCCTCGTCGGAAAGCGCAAAGAAATAATCCGCGTAAGAAAGGCACGGAATTGCGCCACCCTCGATCACGCAGAGCTTGCCGTCCTTTACGGTGTAGTCCACGCCCTCGGTGTAGAGCGTGTCAAGTGCCGCGTTTCTGACCGAGATGATCTCGTCGATGGGATAGAGAAGCTCGATAGGCTCAATGCCGCCATTTTCCGACTCGCGCACGAATGCCGCCTCGGCATAGCTCACCTCTCCCTGCCATACGGGATATAAAAATTTCTCAAGATCGAATTTAGTAACGTCCAACATATTTCTATCCTTTTGCCATTGTATTCGGCTCTCGCCGTTAAGATAAGTATAGCATATCAGAAAGAAAAAATCAAGAGTTAGTTTGAGTTTTTGTTTTCCACCTTTCTTTCGTAGAAAGGTGGAGCCAAAGAACTTGAATGGGGGTTGGTCAAGGGTTTGTGCGCGGTCGTTATGCCTGCCCCGTTCGGAGTTTAGGATGTTTGTGAGGGTAGCAAGATCACAGACGGTGCCTTTGTTAAAATGCGAGGTGGAAACACGCGGACAGCTCGCTACCGCGTGTTTCTTTTTATTGTGAAGAGTAACATAGAAATATTTGTTTTGTCTGTAGCCGAAAACAACGGCTTCTCTCTAAGGCGGTAGAGGGCGACGCCTCGGCGACCCGAGAAATATAGGGTTTCGCCACAATTACAGAGACCAAGCAAAAAAGACGGCAGTGCCGTCTTTTTTGGTTAATCTATCAAGGATTGCATATATGCGTTCTCTTCAGGACTAAGCTGAAGAAAACGGTCGCCCTCAAGGATAATTCCAAGCGCATAACTGTATTTAATAGTTCTCGACTCCCCCGTCGGCTCATACAGACCTATGCCGTAATACTTTTGCTTTTCTGTAGGATAGCCGATACACTTGGTTTCAACTATTTCTATGTTTACGTAACTAACTTCAGGTTCAACTGTCTTATCTTCCCAAGCAGAGTTATCACCTAAAATAGCGTCAAGTCTGTAGGCATAGCCGTCATCCAGGAAAAAGCTGATGATATTTTTGTCTTTCTCTCCGCCCTGCCCCTTGATTATAAAGTCAAAGAAACTCTGGTTGAATTCTATAGAAACATCGAAGCTCTGATCTGCTGTGAGCTGAGTCTTATCAAGCTCCAGCACAAGAACACTCCAATTTACACTGTCATCCGTACAGTTATAATGTGTAATATCAAGATCTAAAAGCAGTTCTCCGTCGGATACATCCGCAAAAACGCGTCTGAAGAGCGGATCGGTGCCGCCTCTTCTGAAGCCCATCAAAACGTAGACCGAGTCTTCGGAGCCGTTTGTAAGTTCGCTGCCGTTAACCGCCAAAACGTTCTGATACATAGCCATATGTCTGCCTTCTACATACGTATCTTTTTCTCTTTCAAAGATCATACTGAATTCATTACCAAATCCAAACGAGCTATAAGTATATGCGGACTTGATAAGTCCGTATTCAAAATCAAGCATTCCGACAAATCGGGAGTTTGCGCCCTTTTCTCCGTTTTCGTTCGCGCGGGAAGTCAAGCCGACGATACTGCTGAGCAGATCGAGAGTCTCCTTAGGAAGCGGCTCGTTATTTACAGGAAAGTTGAGCACAAATGGCTCTTCTTCGTAAGGAATGAGAGTGTCTTCTTTTTCTGTAGGTTCTTCGGTAGGTTCGTCGGTAGGTTTCTCGGTAGGCACATCGGTGGGCGGTGTCTCGGTCGCCTTGTCGGTGCTCTTCTCGGTGCCCTCCTCATTTCCGAATATATCGTCTGCATCGAAGCAAGCTGCCATATTGAGCAACAGAAACAGTAATAGCGCTAAGGATATAAGCTTTTTCACAGTATACCTCCTTAAATCTGTTTTAGGTAATTACATTATACCATATCTTTCGGC
>JAGBIA010000032.1 GCA_017935225.1 Clostridia bacterium
TTCCAACTGCAAAGTTACAGCAAGATATTCGGCAATCGGTTCTGCCGTTTCAGACAAGGAGTTGTCACCCGAGACAGCCTCGGTATATACGATGATATCATCAAGTGTTCTACCTTTGGCGGCGTTTGCAATAGAGACAACCGCATTGTGCGGGATACTCATAAAGACTACTGCTAATAAAAGAATTGTGGTAATTATACGTTTTGACATAATGTTCCCTCCTAAAAGATTTTTTACAAGTTTAACTATAACCTTGTTTAATTACATTATACCATACTTGTATATAGGGCGCAATAAGCAAAATACACAAAATTTATCAATGCCATTTGTTAACTATAAATATATGCCTTTAGGCTTTATTTTTAAAGAATAACATAAACTGACCAAGAAACTCTTTACAAATTTTATATAATATGGTATAATTATCATACGCGCAAGGCGTAATAACTTTTGGAAGAGTGCATATGAGAAAAAAGATATTCAGAATATTCTCCTTTATACTTATGACCGCGCTCCTGCTTCCTTGTCTTTCGACGGTGACCTTTGCAGTCGAGGGTGACGAGGAGACCGACAAGGCGGAAGGGGAGAATGAGACAATAACTCACGTAAAGGGCGCGAATGTGGCGTCCGAGACCTACATAGCGGGTAAATATTACCGCCACCTGATCTCGCTTCCCCTGACGGGAGACAACGTGACCGATCTTTTGGCGGTCGCTCTCTCTCAGCTTGGCTATATGGAGAGCGACTCGGTCGACGATATGTCGGGCGAGACGGGCGGAAGTGACAACTACACCGAGTTCAACTACAATATGGGCGACTTTGGCGTGGGCTACGGAACGGGCAACTACGATTGGTGCGCGTCCTTCGTGTCCTACTGCCTCTTGCAGTCGCGCTGCACCACACAGAACAAGATCGCCGATTGGTGCCGTAAGCATATGGGCGACCCCGAGTACATATGGCGCGAGGTCGGATGTCCGAAGTGGGCAGAGAACCTTGAGACTGTCGGCAAGTACGAGCATTCGCAGGCGAACGGCGGCGACTACACCCCCAAGACCGGCGACCTTATCTTCTTCCGTTGGGCGCCCAACAAGGCGATAGGTCACATAGGCATCGTGGTCTACTGCGACGGCGAGCGTGTTTATACGGTTGAGGGTAACACCAGCGGCGGTACTACGATGGTGTCGAACGGCGGTGCGGTCTATTTCAAGAACTACGCGATAGATTACTCCTGCATCGACGGCTACGGCGTTATGCCTTACGTCGAGAACGAGGAAATGTCCGAGATAGATTACTCGGGCGCGCATCCCACGACAGGACTTTACATCAACGTAGCAGAAAAGGCGGTCTACAGCGAGCCGTCAGTCGAGTCGGATTACGTGACTCTGCCGCTTTACACTATGTTCGAGGTGGTAGAGGTCGTCGAGGACGGACTTGGCGGTATGCTCAAGGCATCCTGCGAGATCGACGGCAAGGTCGTTGAGGGTTATATCGTCAACAGCGCGGACGAGCGCGTAATTCAGCTCTCTACCACGGTCCCGAGACCCGAGCCGATATCTTTCTTGCCCTTTGACGAGAGCGACGGATTTGTAGGCGGCGAGGTGCTCGGATACCGCCTTGACGGCGAGGTAGTCGACGAAAATGAGATTATCGAGATCACCGAGTCGGGAATTATCACGCTTGAAGGCTTTTTCGGCTACGAGAAAGCGATCGAGCGCGTGGGATACTATCTTGACGGCAACCGCGAGCAGATCACGTGGATAGAGGATAATTGCTTCGTAGATCCCGAGGAGCAGATGGAGCAGATCGCGGGCGAGAAGGTGCGCAAGTGCGCAGCAAACGCAAATCTTGAGGATCTTTCCTACACGGAGCATAAGATAACCTTCGTTCTCGAGCTCGAGAACGGCGTGATCCCGATAGTCGATACGCTGAACTTCAAGGTCCGTCGCGCTCCCAAGCAGACCGAGCCTCCGAAGCCCAAGCCCACAGAGAAGCCCACCGATGCACCGACTGAGGAGCTGAGCGAGTCCGAGAGCGAGACTTTAGCAGTCACGCAGCAGAGCGGATGCAAAGCGGCACTCGGCGCGAGCGCAGTATCGCTCGTCGGAGCTGCAAGCGCAGCGGCTGTAACACTCAAAAAGAAAAAGGAAGACTAAAATAAAAAATTCCGTGGAGTATGGCGCGTGTTCTTAAGGACAGTTTTATAAATGAAATAGTAGGTAGACGAACGAACACCGCCAGAGGCTCCCTCCGGGAGGGAGCTGTCGAGCTAATGCGAGACTGAGGGAGAGTGCGTAATAATAAAGCTTAATAAAAACTTTACGTTGCGTGTGCTCCTTCCGTCACGCTTCGCGTGCCACCTTCCTCCCGGAGGAAGGCTTATATAGTACACCTGCAAGTGCGCACTTACTCACCATCAGAGGTGGTTGTGCAACATAAAATAACATACCGCCGAGAGTGATCAAACGGTTGCTCGCGGCGGTGAATTTTTACTTATTCAAAACAACATAAGTCGTAGGCATTTCAAGAGGATGCCAAGCGGTACTCAAGAATTGTCTCTCAATAAGAATTGTTGCGGGAATACAAACTGCATTACCAA
>JAGBIA010000033.1 GCA_017935225.1 Clostridia bacterium
AAAAGCGAAAATTGTCAAGACAATTTTCGGGATCTACTACGATTTATATTGTCCTTTTGGGTTAAAAGTAACATTTTGTGGTGTGTTGGGTTATATATAATCTTTTTGTAGATCCCTCGGTTCGTGGGCAAGCCACTCCCTCGCCTTTTTTGACTACCCCGTCAAAAAAGGTTCGGCGCGCGGCGGATTATGCCATATGATCTTTATCTCGACCAATATCTCGCCGCTTGCTCAGGATGACCGCTTAAATAGGGTGCGACGGTGTCCTATACGACCTTGGACCGCCGGCAACTTGTTGCAGGAACGCACGGTCCCTACAAGTTTGATATAATTTTTATGTTCCGTCAACAGACAAACGCAGGATTTTTGCCAATTTTGCACTTTGCATTTTGCATTTTCACGTGCGGCGGTGAACGATATTGCTCCTCCCGCTCATTGTAACTTTTTTCTATAATCAAAACAAAAAGAGGTTGCTCGTGCGAGCAACCTCTTTTGTGTGTTTATTATTTAAAGTTGAGAGTGTTGAGAACGACGCCGTCCTGAGTCTCAACTGCGAGAACACAGCCGGTATAGTAAGTCTTGTCGTTCCAGTTGCAAGGAGCGATCTCAACAAATACTTCCTTGCCTGCAAGCTGCTTGAGGAAGGAGTACTGATTTGCACTCGAGCAGTAGAGTCTGAGGTCGGTGCTTCCATCGGAGATAAATATGTTGGTGTAGTACGCGGTCTCTACGACCTTTACGGTAGCCTTTACGTAGTAAACTTCGTCAGAGTGCTGCTCGTTGTAATCAAGGTCATAGATGTATTTAACATCTTTGTCCTTGATGAAGTCAAAGGTGTGGTAATCGTGCTCGCCGTAGTAGTTTGCAAGAAGTTCACAGTTGGAGATAGCAAGCTGACCTGCGTGAGTGTTCCCCTCTTTTATAAAGCAGTCTCTCTTACCCTTGAGGACTACCTCGTAGCCGATAGCCACGTTATCAAATACGCTCTCGTTTACGGTGATCGCGATCATTCCGGTCTCGTCAAAGAGATAGAAGCCCGACTTATTTACGAGCGAAGGACCGATGATACCCTTGAAGATGACCTCTTCACCAACTTCCTTGTTCTTAGCCTCTTCTATAGTGAGAGTATCGAACTCCTGATTGGAAACTACGACAACGTCAACCGTAGCAGTGTAGGTCTTGCCTTTGTACTCACCCTTTACAGTAACGGTAGCCTTGCCTGCCTCGCCGCAGTTGAATACGGTCTTGCCGCCCTCGGTGGTGAAGTAAACTACCTTTTCGTCGCTCGAGCTGTAGGAGAGGGTAGCGCCCTCAAATCCGAGAAGCTCGGAGGAAACGGTGGTGAGAAGCTCCTTTGCGGGATTTCCGGTGTAGGATGCGTTGAACTGATCGAGACCGTAGTACTTAACTACGTGCTCTGCGGTGTCATCAAGGTTGAATTTGAAGCCCTCGTCGATGACCTTGATGGGAAGAAGTCTGAAGAAGCAGTCGGACGAGGTAGACTTTGCGTTGATAACAGAGAGATATACCGTGCAGATCTTTCCGTCGAACTCATCAAGCCAAGCAAAATCGCTGCCGTTGCACTGAGAGTATACGTAAGAGCCGGTAGTGCCGTCGAGGTCGTTGAAGTAGTAGTTGGTAAAGCCGTTGCCGGGTGCTTTCTCTACAAGCGAGGTGACCTTGAAGATCGAGGTGGTTATGTTCTCGGTGACGGGAGTCTCGAGAAGCTCCTTGACGGTGGTCTCGCTTACCCAGCTAAGATCAAACTCGTTGGTCTTCTCGTCGTTCGAGAGAAGAGTAGCACCCTCGAGCTGACAGCAGCCCTTGTAGCCGAACTTCTGCGCGTTGCTCTGCTCACTCTCGAGTATCCAATAAGCCTTGGAGCCGAGGAGAGTGATCTTGTTGCCGATAGCGACTCTCTGTGCGATGTCGCCGTCGTAAACGTAGATAGACTGAGTCTCGTCAACGATATAAACGCCCATAGGGATCTTGCCGTTAGCATAGGTGATGCGTGCAACCACGCCGTCGACCTTGATCTTAGTGCCGACCTCAGCCTCACGCGCCTCTGCGATAGTCATTTCGGTGTAGTCAGCCTCGTTGATCTCTACGTCTACGTGACGGAAGTCGATGAGTCTTGCGTTCTGGACTTCCTTAGTGCCGTTGTAGTTCTGGAGAATGCAGTGGAGAAGCACTTCATCGTCCTTGTAGGGCTTCTCGTCCATAGCAGAATAGTTGATCTCGCCGTCTGCGCTGTATGTACCGTAAACGCTGATCGTACCGGTGTCATCCTTAATGGTCATAGCACCGTACTGCGCGTTGTCAATAGAAACGATGGTAGCGCGGATGTAGTATCTTTCTTCGGTTTTGTTTCCTACCTCGCCGCAGAGCTCGAGAGCCTCTGCGATCGTGATAATATCGTATTCTGCCCAATCGTCCTCCTCGCCCTCATTAGAGTCTGTAGGCTTTTCGGTAGGCTCATCCGTGGGCTCGTCGGTAGGTGCATCGGTAGGGGCATCGGTGGGAGCATCGGTGGGGTCGGTTGTGTTATTCTCGTTACATCCTGCGAGAACGGTAAGTGTCATCGCAAGCACGAGAAGCAAAAGTAAAATTTTCTTCATTTTTATATTCCTCATTTCAATTTATTACTTGATCTCGGGAAGGCTTGCCGCTGCGACAGACTGACCTACGCGGCGGGAGTTCTCGTCGGGGATGTGGAGCTGGACCTTAGCTGCAAGCTCGGGGAATTCCTTGTCAAGAACCTCCTGAGCGCGCTCAAGCAGGATAACGCCGCCCTCGCCCGAGGTAACGCGTCCCATAATGAGAACGTGCTTGATGTCGTAGAACTCTGCGTAGTAAGCGATAGCGTAGCCGAAGTACGCACCGATGGTGTCATAGATAGCGGCAGCGCGCTCGTCTCCCTCTTTCATAAGTCCCTGAACGACCTTGAGCTTTTCAGCAAGAGTGAGGTTTTCGTCAAGCTCGATGCCCGCAAAGGGAGCAAGCTTAATAACGCCGTCCTGCGAGAAGTACTTTACTCCGCAACCGTAGTCGCCCGACCACTCGTCGACCATAGCGTTCTGGCAGAAGTCTACGGGAACGAATGCAAGCTCGTTGAGCCAGCCCGTGATGTTGCCCTCGGGGTCAACGTAGCCGCCTGCCTCGGAAGTACCCATAGCAACGCCGAGAACCGAGTCGTCGTCAAGGTCCATAGCACCTGCAAGCGCGGTAACGTCGCCGTCGTTTGCGACCTCGATCGGAATGTTCTCGCCAAGCTCCTTGGCAACGTCAAGATACATATTCTTGACCTTTCTCTCGAAATCCTCGTCGCTTACCTTAAGGAAGAGAGAAGCGACCATAATTCTGTTGTCGATGTAAACGCCTGCGCTGGATACGCCGATAGCGTCAACGCGGGGCATATGCGAAGCGGCAGTCTTCATAGCCTCAAGAATGCCGTTGTAGTGGTAATCGGGATCGGAGTTGGTCTTGGGGAACCATACTACCTCCTCGGAGTAAACGCTCTTACCGTCGATAACCGCGCTTACCTTTCTGTCACTTCCGCCTGCATCAAAGCCGATGCGGCAGCCCTCGAGATGTCTGCCGATGGGAGATGCCGCGGACTTGTCCTCGGGTGCGTTCTCGTAGTCTACGACCTCAACAGAGAAGGGATGCTCGTAAACTCTTTCCATAAAGTGAACGTCGAAGTCGCGCAGACCGCCGTCGGTGTATGCTTCTTTTATTCTTTCACCGACGACCTTGCTGCCTGCGATGATGATCTTGTAGCCGCCTGCTACCCAAAGGATAGACTTTGCGATACGCTCGATAAATCTGAAGTTCTCCTCGTCCTTGCCGATGCCGTCGCGATAGATGCGGGTCTTGTAGGTGTAGGTGTAGCCCTTGTTGCGCTCAACTGCGATGATGATGTCCTGACCGTCCTCCTTAGTTGCCTCGCGCATATCTCTGCAGACTACGGAAAGCGGCTCAAATTGGGGGTCAAGCTTTGCATTTACCTTAAGCTTCATATCTGATTTCTCCTCCGATAATGGTTTTCTTTACTTTAAATTCAGCGTCGGTGATAACGACGTCCGCGTCCTTGCCAACCTCAAGAGAGCCCTTGCGGTCTGCAATTCCGAGAGTCGTCGCAGGGTTGAGCGACGCGCAATTTACACATTCGTTAAGCGGGATGTTGGAGTTGGTGTAAACGTTCCAAACCCCCTTGTTGAGAGGAAGCACGCTTCCTGCGACCGTTCCATCCTCAAGTCTGCAGACGATGTCGCGGTAAACTATCTTCGCACCGCCGAGAGTGTACTCACCGTAGGGAAGTCCGCCCGCGGGGAGACAGTCGGTGATAAAGCAGAGCTTTCTGCCCTTGAGCTTGAAGAGCATATCGTAAAGCTCGGTGCTTACGTGGAAGGTGTCAACGATAAGCTCGACGCTCACGTCAGCGTTGAGTGCCGCACCGACGACACCGGGAGCGCGGTGAGCGAGGGGAGTCATAGCGTTGAAAAGGTGAGTTGCGTGCTTTACACCGACGGTGGTCGCCTTCATAGCGGTGTCATAGTCGGCAGAGGTGTGACCCATAGAGATCACAACGTCGGTGTCTCGATTGATCTCGCGGATAGCCGCGAAATCCTCGGTATCGGTCTCGGGAGCGAGGCTGATGACCTTGATTATATCTGCGTATTCCTTAACGAAAGATGCATCGGGCTTGAGTATGTACTTCGCGTCCTGCGCGCCCTTCTTGCTCTCGCTGATGAACGGACCCTCAGCGTGAACGCCGAGAATAGTGCTTCCGTTCCAAGTCTTGCTTTCTTCCTTGAGCTCACGGCAGACCTCAAGCGACTGCTTGATGACCTTCATATCCACCGTCATAGTGGTAGGAAGGTAGCCGGTAACGCCGTTTGCGATTATTCCCTCGGAAATGGTGCGGATCGACTCGCGCGTTCCGTCACATACGTCGCATCCGAGGTATCCGTGGATGTGCAGATCGATAAGTCCGGGCGAAACGTAGCCGCCATTTGCGTCAATTATCTCGGCGTCAGAGGGGATCTTGTCCACAGGGAGAATACCCTCGATAACGTCAGAAAAGAGAAGCGCAGAGCCCTCAATTATCCTGTCTTTCAAAATGATCTTTCCATTTACAACAGCCTTCATTTTTTCTCTCTCCGTTAATATAAAAATAGAATATTTTTATTAAAATCCAAGCAAAAAACAAATTTTGCATTATACGTAATAATTATAGCACATATTTATTTTTAATTCAAGTATCAAAATGAAAATTTATAATAATTCAGATAACAAAAACGCCGTCTTAGGAGATTTCGCTCGTTGCGACGAGCGACCAAGGCTCTGCCTTTGGAATCCGCAAGCTTTTTGAAAAAAGCTTGATCAAAACTTTCCTGCGACGCTCGCAATAAGGTTTAGATGTCGCTCTTCACAATAAAAAAGAAACCCGTGGTAGCGTGCTGTCCACGGGTTTCTTCCTCGCTATTGAATTAAACTCAGAAAGGGAATATTGGTATAGGTTACAATATCCCAAATATCCTTAGGGAATATCGGTACAAGTTACGTGCAAACCCTTCGTCAAACCCCATTCAAGTTCTTTGCGCCACTTTCTCGAAAGAAAGTGGCAAAACGCGTCCCCAAGCTAACTTATCCTTTTATCTCCGCACCAAAGGGCAGGAATGCGAGCTTCATCATTTTGAACGCGACGATGCCGTTTGGGATACCGATGATAGTGATACAGCAAGCGATGCCTGCGAAGAGGTAATAGAGCGCGAGCTCCCAGCCGATGAGGACCGCCCAGATCACGTTTGAGATTATGTGCTTGGCGGGGTTGATGTCGACCTTTTTGCCGAAAGGCGCGAACGAGAGCTTTGCCACTTTGAAGCACTGAATTCCGAGCGGTATTCCGATAATAGTCACGCAGAGAAGCAGACCGAGCAGAAGCCACATAATTCCCGATACGAGTCCGCCAAAGATAAACCAGATGATGTTTCCGATAAGTCTCATAATAATTCTCCTTTTAAATGTTTATTTGATCTCCGCAGGCAAGATAATCGAGCCGAGGGAGATATTGCTTCATAAATTCATATTGCTCTCGCCCCGTGCAGTGCGCGGTGTAATAGTGAGTATTATTCTTTGCAAGAGCTTGCGCAAGCTCTGCAAGCGAGTCGCCGAGCGGCATCTTTGAGACGTGAAAGCCGCCGATCATCACGTCGGGCTCAAACTGCGTCGCGATATTGAGCGCGCCTCGGTGCGAGCAACCGCTGAGGAGCACGCGCTTGCCGCCCTCACTTATCAAAAGATATTGCTCGTGCAAAAATCTGTCGGGGCGGAGTGCGCCGTTTTGCATCTCGGTAAGTCCGAACGGCTCTATCGGGCGCACGAGCCTTTGCTCGTCTGCATAGCAGAGAGTCATATTTTCGTATATTTGCGTGTCGCCGTCGGTATATATTATACGCTCACAGCTACAAAGCGAGTCGCAAAGTCCAATATATTTCCCACTTGCGTTAAATCTCGCCCCGAACGCGTGGCGGCTCAGATAGATCGGCGCTTTTGAGTTAAGCGAAAGAAAATAGCCGAGTCCGCCGCCGTGGTCGTAGTGCCCGTGCGAGATCACCGCCACGTCGACTTCACTAAGATCGATCCCGAGCCGCTCGGCATTCTTAGCAAAAAGGTCGCTCTGACCCATATCGAAAAGTATCCGCTTGCCGTTTGCCTCTATATAAAGCGAGAGTCCGTGCTCGACCTCCATACCGCATTTCTGCGTGGTATTTTCAAGAAGAGAGATTATTTTCATATAAACCTCCTCAGAATTTTAAATATCTTCTCGACATATCGAAAAAAGTGTGGTATAATACACTTATAGTATATCACTTTTTTAAGATAGAGTCAATAAAAATTTAAGGAGAAATAATGGAACGCATTTACGACGTAATAATCATAGGCGGCGGACCTGCGGGATACACCGCGGCGCTCTATGCCTCACGCGCAGGGCTCGACACGCTCGTTATCGAGAAGATGGGACCGGGCGGACAGATGGCGCTCACCGATATTATCGATAATTACCCCGGATTTGAAGAGGGAATTGACGGAATAAGCCTCGGTATGAAGATGCAGGCAGGCGCGGAGCGTTTTGGTGCTGTGACCGAGTACGCAGAGGTGACCTCGCTCGAGCTGTCGGGCAAGATAAAAACAATAGAGACGGCGGGCGGCAAGTTTTTGACGAGAACGCTCATAATCGCCACGGGCGCAGACCCGAGAAAGCTCGGGATCGAGGGCGAGGATGCGCTCGTCGGCAGAGGACTGCACTACTGCGCGCACTGCGACGGCAGATTTTACAAGGGCAAGACCGTAATGGTGGTCGGCGGCGGCAACAGCGCGGCATCCGACGCGCTCTATCTCTCGCATCTTTGCGAGAAGGTCATAGTCGTGCATCGACGTGACACGCTCAGAGCTACAAAGATATACCACGAGCCGCTGATGAGCGCGCCTAACGTGGAATTTATGTGGAACAGCGCAATTGATGACTATATAGTCGACAAAAAGATCGTGGGTGCAAAGGTCAAGAATTTGCAGAGCGGAGAGCTCTCTGACGTTGCATTCGACGGACTTTTCGTCAGCATCGGCAGAAAGCCTACGACAGACCTTTTCGTCGGTCAGCTCGCGCTTGACGAGAGCGGATATATAATCGCCGACGAGAGCTGTCGCACGAGCATCGAGGGCGTATACGCGGCAGGCGACGTCCGCACAAAGACGCTTCGTCAGGTCGTCACCGCGGTCAGCGACGGCGCGATAGCAGCAGATAGCGCAGAGCAGTACGTTGCTATGCATAGGGAGAATTGATTATGAAAAGAAGTCTGTTTGTATTGATCCTTTTAATAATGGGGTGTATAAGTATGTTTGTTTCTTGTAACGTATCCGATGGTCCTATAGACGAAACGCTCTCCACTGATGCGCAGACGCAGGCTTCAACCGAAGCTGAAAAGAGCGAGGATGCTACGGTAGCCGATAAAGAGCCCACAAATATTCCAAATTCTTTTTTCGACTATAATCTTGAACACAAGATCATAGCGACCGACTCAAAGAACCGTAAGCTTGTTGTCTACGATATGAACAAGTGTATTGACGAGCGTTGGAATCAGCTCAGAAATGACGATGCGATCGTTTGGGAATGGGGTGAAAAATCAGGGATCTCCTCGGCAAAGTACAGATATTCTCAGTATTACGGCAGATACGTAATGATAATTGCCACAAACAGCGCAGGATGGTGCGGAATTGTTGATTACGAGACTCAAGAGGTGCTTTGGAGGGCGCAGGCAAATTATAATTCTCACGGAATTGAGATGCTACCTAACGGAGATATAGTGGTTATCGGAAGTGAACCAGGAAGAATATTATATTTCCCGCTGACTCAAAACGGTGAGAGCTCTAATCCTACGTCGCAGGAGATTTTGCTTCCGGGAGCGCACGACGCGCTTTACGATCCCGATCGCGAAACGCTTTGGGTCGTATATGACCACGGAGTCCAAGGGTATAAGATAGACGAAAACAATCAGCTCATTGAGACTCTTAACGTAAAATTGGGTGAGGACGAGGAAGACACCTGGGGACACGCTATAGCCGCTTGCTACGGACAGAAGGGCAAGTATCTCGTTTCTGCGTGGAAGTACATATACGTGTTTGACGCTGAAAACGGAACTATGGAAAGAGCCTATAACGCGCTTGAAGCAAAAGGAATTGCATACTTCGAAGACGGAACTACCGTGATGACGCTTGCGCGTGTCGGAACTCATAGCAAGGATTGGCTGACAAATTCCTTCAACATAAGAACACGTAAGCTTAAAAACGGCGAAGAGTTTATCTCTGAGTCCTACGTATCATTCTCAGACAGAGAATTTTACAAGGTTTTTGCGATGAATCCGTCCTACAATTGATCAAAAACCGATATTTTTAAAATAAATCTATAGGAGAAAAGCTATGTCGAGAATGTATTACAACAAGGGAAATATTCAAGTGGTTGATTGCGGACGCGGAACCGAGATGGTCCACGCGACCGAGACCACACTTGACGAGTTTGACGAGTACTGCAAGGAGCTTGAGACGAGCGGATATGAGAAGCTCTTCGAGCGCACGCTTGCAAAGAACGTATATGCCGCATTCAAGGGGGAAGAGGAGTACGTTTACGCGTACTACACCGAGAATACGGGTGCTGTCAGAACTGTACACGGTGCGCTTGCGGAATATGGCGACGAGGATTGCGGCAGCCTGCCGAATGTCTGCAAGCCCCTGCTTTGCGCGGTCGGTCAGCCCTCTTTTATGAACTGCGGTCAGGGATATATCTACCGCCTCGTCGACGGAAGATTTCTCGTTCACGACGGCGGCTGCAAATACGATTGCCGCCCTGACTTTATGTACGAGAGAATTCGCGAGCTTGCAGTCGACGAGAATAATATCGTCATCGCTGCGTGGTTTATCTCGCATCCTCACGGCGACCATCAGGACGCGTTTGAGGAATTTATCGAAAAGCACGGCGCGGATAACACCGTTAAGGTCGAGAGAGTAATATTCAACTACGCGAAGGCTTCTATGTATACTTATCAGCGTAAGGACGGTCAGCGTGAGGACTGTGAGGGACTTGTGCACAGCATTTACAAGAAGTGCGCAGAGCACATTCACGACGCTAAGGTCATAAAGGCGCACACGGGACAGATATTCAACTTCGGCGAGTGCAAGGTTGAGGTGCTCTTCACGGTTGAGGACTTCCTCCCCGCAGAGTGCTTTGACTACGTCAACGGAACCTCGATCGTAATAAGAGTTACCATCGACGGACAGTCTGCGATGCTTCTTGCCGATACCACGCATACATCGGGCAGAATTCTCGAGAATTCCTTCGGCGACTTCCTCCGTGCAGATATGGTTCAATTTGCGCACCACGGAATGTGGGCAAGCTACCCCTCGCTCTATGAGTATATCGCGGCGGATATCATCCTCTGGCCCAACATCGAGCCTGTTGCAAAGACCTGGCTCAACGATAAGCCGATCGTCGCGGCTATGAATATCGCAAAGGACGTTTACATATCCGGCACCGAAACGGTAGTGCTTGAGCTTCCGCACGCTATTGAGGGTAACAAGGAAGCAGTAGTAGAAAGACTTAATGATCTTTGATCATAGTATAAGCAGATGCGGATATTTGTCACACAAAACCGTATGAGTTCGGTTGTAACATCGCATCAGAAAACAACGATTTAACGGAGATACAAATGGGAGATATTCTGATAAAAATACTCGTGTGCTTTATCGCAGGCGCAGGCGCAGGAATTGGAACGGGATTTGCCGGGATGAGTGCTGCCGCGGTTATCGGTCCTATGCTAATAACATTCCTGGGAGTCCCCGCCTATGATGCTGTCGGAATAGGACTTGTCAGCGATGTTTTGGCAAGCCTTGTCAGTGCGTATACCTATAAGAAAAGCGGAAATTTGGATGTAAAAAACAGTCTGCCTTTGCTTGTGAGCGTGCTTATCTGCACGATGATCGGCAGCTTTGTCGCAAGTTTTTTGCCCGAGCAGGCTATGAGCGGCACGATGCAGATAGCGTTGATTATCATCGGTTTGCGCTTCTTGTTGAAGCCTGTTACCAAAACGAGAGAGCAATTGGAAGAAAGCTCTCCCAAAGCCAGACTGATCAAGGCGATCATCGGCGGTGTATTCGTTGGATTTATCTGTGGCTTTGTAGGCGCGGGCGGAGGAATGATGCTCTTGCTCGTTCTGACCTCATTCCTCGGATATCCCATGCATTTGGCGGTTGGCACAAGCGTGTTCATTATGGCGTTTACGGCACTTACCGGCGGAGTCAGCCATTTTATGATCGGAGGTCTCCCCGACGTTCTTAGCCTTGTGCTGTGCGTAGTATTTACTTTGCTTTGGGCAAGAATTGCCGCAAAGATCGCCAATAAAGCCGAGGCGAAGACCTTAAACCGCGTGGTCGGTATCGTAATGATCGTTACGAGCGTTGTGATATTGGCGGTCAACTATCTCTAATTGATAAATCAAAACAAGGGCTGACTAACTGTCAGTCCTTGTGATATTTTAGCCTACTTGTGTGAATAATAACAGCAAATACAAGCGCGGAGGTATTTATGTGTACTGCAATTTGCTATAGAAGCAGCTTTTCGTATTTCGGCAGAAATCTGGATCTTGATCGCGGATACGGCGAGGAAGTGGTGATAGCTCCACGGAATTATGAAATAAAAATGCGTTGTATGAAGCCGATAGGATCACACTATGCTATGATCGGTATGGCTACCGTCGTCGATGGCTTCCCTCTGTATTACGAGGCTACCAACGAGAAGGGACTCTCTGTGGCAGGGCTGAATTTCCCCGAAAATGCTGTCTACTGTCCCTACGCAGAAGGGAAGGACAACATCGCGCCTTTTGAGTTTATACCTTGGATCTTGTCGCAGTGTGCCTGCGTTGATGAGGCAAGGCTATTGCTTGAAAGGATCAATTTGCTTAAAATCAACTTCAGCGAGCAGCTCCCACTCTCGCCGCTGCATTGGATGATCAGCGATAAAAAATGCAGTATCGTAGCAGAGCCCTTGAAGGATGGGCTTAGAATATACGACGATCCGTTTGAGGTGCTGACCAACAATCCGCCATTTGAATATCACTGTACGAACGTGAGCAATTACATGGGGCTGAGTGCAGGCTTGGCAATCTCGCAATTTGATGAAAGAATACCTGTGAAAAACTATAGCTTGGGAATGGGCGCGGTGGGCTTGCCCGGAGATTATTCAAGTACGTCACGCTTCATCAGAGCTCTTTTCGTAAAGGAAAACTCGGTGTCGGAGCGTAACGAGAGATCAAACGTAGATCAGTTCTTTCATGTTTTGAATTCAGTTGCGATGCCAAAGGGATGCGTTCAGTCTGCAGAAGGCTTTGAATATACACGCTACAGCAGCTGCTGTAATGCGGAGAGAGGAATATACTACTATACGACCTATGATGATCTTGCGATCAGAGCGATCAATATGCAGGATACTGACTTAGATCGGTCGCAGTTATGCACCTATGCCGTCCACCATATGTAATTGTTTTCTGTAAATAACTGTTGACACAAACCAAAAAGTGTGATATAATCATAAAAACGGATAATCGTAAAAGGAACCAGCTGACTGTAGAGGACGTTGATTCCTTTATGCTTTTTTAGGGGAAATCTTATGGTTAGGAAAAAGAAATTCACGCTTTCGACCACACAGATAATATTGCTCAGCTTTCTTGTCACAATTCTGATCGGAAGCATACTTTTAGCATTACCCATCAGCTCTTCGAGTGGAAATGCCGTGCCGTATCTTGATGCACTCTTCACGGCAACCACCTCAACCTGCGTGACGGGACTTGTTACACTTCCCACGGTGTCAACGTGGAGCGTCTTTGGGCAGATCGTCATCTTGCTGCTCATACAGATCGGCGGTCTCGGTATCATCACCATTATGTCGGGACTGATGCTTCTTCTCAATAGAAAAATGGGAATTGGCGACCGATTGCTGATTCAAGATGCCTTCAATCTCAATACGATGTCGGGACTTGCAAAATTCGTTAAGAACGTGCTGTTCGGTACACTGATCATTGAAGGAGTCGGTGCTGCTCTTTATATGCTCGTCTTCGTTCCCGAGTTCGGCGCAAAAGGCATCTGGATATCGGTATTCAATTCGGTTTCTGCCTTCTGTAACGCGGGCATTGACATAATAGCGGAAAACAGCCTTTGCAATTACGCAACAAATCCCTTGATAAATGCCGTCACCTCTGCGCTGATCATTCTCGGCGGTCTCGGTTATATCGTGTGGTGGGATGTTCTCCGTGTGGTTAAAAGCCGTTCACCGAAAAACAGAAAAATATTCAGACACTTGACCTTGCATTCAAAGATCGCCATTACCGTTACTGCAGGACTTATTTTAGTCGGTGCGATCCTGATATTTATTTTCGAGTACGCAAATACTCGGACTATTGGGAATATGTCATTGTTCGATAAGATACAAGTATCTATCTTTCAATCGACAACCACGAGGACCGCAGGCTTTGCTTCTGTTCCTCAAGAAGATCTGACCAATGCGTCTGCTGCCGTATCTATCATCCTGATGGTCATCGGCGGTTCGCCCGTCGGAACGGCAGGCGGTATGAAAACAGTGACCGTTGCCGTACTCGTTTGCTCGGCGTTCGCTACTATCAGAAACAAGAATAGCGCGGCTCTGTTCGGACGCCGCATTTCCGAAGGATCGGTGAAGAAGGCAGTTGCAGTGGCAGTATCATTTCTTACGATCTGCGCTGCGTCGACCGTGCTTCTGATGGCAACAAGTAATGCATCCGCCATCGACGCAGTCTATGAAACGGTCAGCGCGACCGCGACCGTCGGTCTTTCAAGAAATCTGACGGCAACACTTAACACATTCGGAAAGTTGATTATCACCGTAACGATGTATCTCGGCAGAGTCGGCCCCATATCACTTGCGGTCGCACTTGGCAGTAAAAATGAAAGTCAGAACGTCATTTCCGAGCCGACGGAAGATATCAGTATAGGATAAAGGAGAAGAATAATGAAAGCAAAGAAAACATACGCAGTCTTCGGACTCGGAAGATATGGAATAGCTGTGGCAAAAGAGCTTGTAGAGAATGGCAGGGAAGTCATCGCCGTAGATAACGATGAAAAGATCGTTAACGACGTAGCGGCATATTTGCCTGTGTGTAAGTGTGCCGACGTGACCGACGCAGAGGTCATCTCGCGCCTTGGAATAGGCAATATTGATACGGTCATCGTATGCATGGCAAGCAATCTTGAAGCGAGCGTTATGGCGATCACGCTTTGCAAGGAGGCAGGAGTCAGAACTGTCATAGCAAAGTGTTCAAACGAGATGCAGCAGAAGATATTGCTCCGTGTAGGTGCAGATCAAGTCGTTTTCCCTGAAAACGAGTCGGGCATCCGTCTTGCCAAGAATCTGCTCAGCTCGGGCTTTATCGATATGATCTCTCTGTCAAAGGATGTATCTATGGTAGAGATCGATATTAAGGACGAGTGGTGCGGAAAGAATTTGATCGAGTTGAATCTCCGTAAAAAATACGGCTTCAATATCGTCGCGATCAAGCGGGGAGATAAGGTCAACGTAAACATCAATCCCGAGCAGGTGCTTGATGCGGAAAGCTCGCTGATCGTTATTGCAAACACGTCAAAATTGGCAAAACTTAAATAATCAGCCAAAGGACCTTAATTGATATGATATTTGAAGCTAAACAGATAACATTAAAAGACGGCAGAACTGCCATCTTAAAAACGCCGTGTATTGAGGATGCTGAAAAAATGTTGAATTACATAAAGAAATCCTGCGGAGAGACCGATTTTCTGATCCGCTATCCTGAAGATTGGAACGGTATAACGATTGAGAGTGAAGAAAAATGGGTTGAAGGGCTTCGTGTATCTCCTGTAGTTTTAGCTATTGCTTGCTATATCGACGGTGAGATTGCGGGGAATTGCGAAATAAATTTCAATAGGACCATAAAAACGGCACATCGAGCGAGTGTTCATATTGCACTTATAAAGAAATATTGGAATCTCGGAATAGGTTCTGCTATGTTCGCAGAGCTGATAGCCGCAGCAGAGGCAAGACCGGAGATAGAGATCGTCGAGCTTGAATTTTTGGAAGGTAATGACCGCGCAAAAGCGCTTTATGAAAAATTCGGATTTAAAGTCGTTGGCGAACGCCCTAACGCTTTCAAATTAAAGGACGGACGCTTGCTGAAAGAATACTTTATGCAAAAGCAATTGAGAAATAAATAAAGCTACTACTGAGCGAGGGCTGACGATCGATTTCGTCAGCCCTTAAAATTTGCATTGTAGAAAACAAAGAAAAGCCAAATCGGTTGAAAAGTTCACAGAAATATGATATAATAAACTCACCGAAAATCCAGAATTTGACGAGGTAACAAATGACTGAAAAAGAAAAAGCCGCGGCGGGTTATCTATACAACGCCAATTATGACGAAGAATTACTGAACGAAATAGGCAGATGCAATGATTTGTGCCATAGGTTTAATCAAATAGCACCTT
>JAGBIA010000034.1 GCA_017935225.1 Clostridia bacterium
ATAAAAGGCTCACTATTATTTCCGAGCAAAGAGAGAATTTTACTTTTCATAACTTGAAAAACGGTATAGAATGGTGGGGAGTATTGGACGGAATGGCTATAAGAATAGTCTATAGCTCCGAAAACGCTGAGAATATCAAGCTCGAGGACGTCCTTAATTCTCTTACTATAACAACGATCCCCAAGAGCGATCCTGTATCCCCCGAGCTTATGGAACAGATAAGTGAGGGTATGACCTACAAGGAAGTTAAGGAGATAATAGGTGCGCTTCGAAAAGATGTAAGCTCTGAGAATATCGTATTTGAGTATTACCTCACGGACGGAAGAGCGGCTCAGATTGAATTCCAAAAGCTCAACGAAACGGATGATCTTAACGATTATACCGTTAAGTCAATAACAATAGAATAATTTCCTCACGGGCTGCCTCGGTAGCCCGTTTTCTTTGTTTTAATTTGCTTGAATGTGCCAAAAATAAAGCTTTTTTGATTGACAATGGTGCGAATTTGTGGTATAATGTAGGATAACGAAGTGTTTATATTTTTACTTTGATAAATCAACCCCGAAAGGACGTAACAAAAATGTGCGCACAGATTCTTTCCACACAGCCCTATAAGGGCACAAGAGACTTTTACCCCGACGATATGCGCCTGCGCAATTGGTTCTTTGGCAAGATCCGCCAGACACTTGAGCGCGCCGCTTACGAGGAATATAACGGACCTATGCTTGAGTCGCTTGACATCTACATCGCTAAGAGCGGCGAGGAGATCGCGAACAAGCAGACCTACAACTTTGCCGACAGAGGCGGCAGAATGGTGGCTATCCGCCCTGAGATGACCCCCTCGGTCGCAAGAATAGTTGCGGCTAAGATGGGCGAGCTCAACTACCCTCTCAAGTGGTTCTCCATCCCCAATATGTACCGCTACGAGCGTCCTCAGCACGGCAGACTCCGTGAGTTCTGGCAGCTCAACGTGGACATCTTCGGCTGTGACACCTATGAAGCCGACCTCGACGTTATCGAGAGCGCGATCTCGCTTCTTCTCGCGTTCGGCGCGGACGAGACTATGTTCTGCGTTCACATAAACAACCGCCGCTTCTTCAACGACGTTATTGCGGCTATCTGCCAGAGCGACGCTGAGCACGCGCGTGCAGTCTCCAAGGTCATCGACCGCAAGGACAAGGTAGATCGCGAGTCCTATGAGAAGGATCTTCGCGAGCTTGGTCTTTCGGACGAGCAGATCGCGCAGATCGACGGACTCTACACTATGGACGTCAAGTCCGCGACATCTCTCTGCCCCGACTCCCTCGGTTCAAAAGAGCTCGTATCTCTCTTCGAGATGCTCGAGAAGACGGGACTTGACAAGTATTGCGTATTCGACTTCGGTATCATCCGCGGTCTTGATTACTACACCGGCACGGTCTTCGAGGTCTTCGACGAAGCTCCCGAGAACAACCGCGCTATGTTCGGCGGCGGAAGATACGACAACCTCGTCGGTATGTTCGCGAAGAATGCGAAGATCTCGGGCGTAGGCTACGGAATGGGCGATGTTACACTTGAGAGCTTCCTTCTCACCCACAAGCTCGTTCCCGATCTCAACCGCGGCGAGACAAAGGTTCTCGTTACCCGCTTTGAAGATGTTCCCTACGAGAAGTATCTCGAGGTGGTAAACACCCTTCGCGATAGCGGTGTTACCTCGTCTATCTATATTGGCACGAAGAAGTTCGGCAAGCAGATCGACTACGCCGCAAAGGGACATTACAGCCACGTGCTGATCATGGGCGCGTCCGAGCTTGAGAGCGGCATCGTAAAGATCAAGAATCTTGAGAGCCGCGAGGAGAGCGAGGTCGCTCTTAGCGCACTTTCAGAATATTTCAACTGATTTGGAGCAGATATGATATATATGTTTTTAGCCGAGGGTTTTGAGGAGATCGAAGCTCTCTGCCCTCTCGATCTTATGCGCCGCGCAGGTCTTAGCGTTACCACCGTCGGCATCGGCGGTGAGTACGTGACGGGCGCGCACGCTATCACGGTACGCGCGGACATCACCGACCGCGATTTCTATGCTCATTCTGCGCAGAATGACACAAAAATGATCTTTCTCCCGGGTGGAATGCCCGGAACTCTCAACCTCGGTGCAAGCGAGGTAGTAAACGACGCTATCCGCTCGGCATACGAGGACGGAAAATACATCGCCGCTATCTGCGCCGCCCCCTCGATACTCGGCAAGATGGGACTCCTTCTCGGCAAGGAAGCCATCTGCTACCCGGGATTTGAGGATCAGCTCGAGGGCGCGACCATCTCGGACAAGCATCTCGTGCTTGACGGAAACATCCTCACCGCCGCGGGAATGGGCGTGGCACTCGATATGGGACTTGAGATCGTGCGCATATTCTGCGGAGCTGAAAAGGCAAACGCTTTGCGAAG
This sequence comes from Clostridia bacterium, assembly GCA_017935225.1. GTDB lineage: Bacteria > Bacillota > Clostridia > Oscillospirales > CAG-272 > HGM12713. The sequence continues at coordinate 2,422 of JAGBIA010000034.1, forward strand.
TGCAGTTATTGCAGATTGATGCAGACAAATCTTCTCTATTACTCGGATGCGGACAAGCGTCGAGCCCGTCTTGAGCTTGCGAAAATACGCGCTGATATATACGGCAGAGGCGAATACTCAAAGCTTCTCTGTAATGGGATAACTATGCTCAAAGACTATGCGGACGCTGATATTCTGCTGTTATATTTCCCCACCCGAAGCGAGCCCGATCTTACTCTGCTCGCACGTCTCGCGTGGCGCGACGGCAAGCAGGTGGCATTCCCCATCTCGCGCACCGACTCGCTCACGCTTGACTTTCGTATAGTCAGAGATCTTGACGAGCTGGCGGCAGGAGCTTACGGAATACCCGAGCCTTGCGAGAGCGCACCGAGGGCGGCACTCACCGAGCGCACGCTTTGTGTCGTTCCCGCACTTGCCGTCGACCGCGACGGCTACCGTCTCGGCTACGGAAAAGGATATTACGACAGATTTCTCTCGTCATTTGTCGGAAGATCGCTCGTCGCCATCCACTCGTCTCTCGTCTGCGAGAGACTCCCAAGAAATGATACCGATATACCGCTGAACACCATTATTACCGAAACAGGAGCTATACGCCTAAGATGAGATTTCACTCCAAAGAAAGCGACGCGCCAAAGCAGGAGCACAAGGAGAAAAAGAAGGATTACAAAATAGTGCTCACCCCGAGCACCTTGGTGCTTGCGACCTATATTTTTCTTCTGCTTACAAAGCTGCTCGACGTCGCGTTTATCAACCGTGAAAATGAATATTACAGCGTAGTCATCCTGCAGCTGATGATCTTTATGCTCCCCGGAGCTATCTGGTGCAAATGGAGCGGTGAGAACTACGTCAAGGGGCTGAGGCTAAGACTGCCGCGGCTATCCTCGCTTGTGCTGATACTCAGCGCCGCGCTACTGATGATTTCGGGCGGACTACTGCTCAGCACGGTTTTCGGCGGACTTGACTCGCTCTCGAGCAACTTCTCGCTCTACGACACCTTTATCTCAAAGACCGACGGAAGCATACCCTCAAGTATGTACCTCTTCGTCGCCTACGCAATACTCCCCGCGATATGCGAGGAATTCGTGTTCAGAGGAATTCTCTGCTATGAATACGAAAGCGGCGGTGTTATGCGCGCGGTGCTTTTTTCATCGGTGTTCTTCGCGCTCCTGCATTTCAATCCCGTCAACATCCTGACCTATCTCTTCTCCGGAATGGTCCTCGCGCTCGTGCTTTACGCAAGCCGCTCGCTCGTGGGTGCGATGCTCGCGCATTTTCTGTATAACGTGTTTGGGCTGTTCGGGCAGAGATATATGAGCACGCTCTGGCGCATAACAGGAAGCTCGACGTTCTTCCTTTTTCTCGTTGCATTCTGCTTTTTGCTCTCGGGCGCAGTCTTCTGCCGCGAGGCTTCAAGGCTTTATAAGAAGTATCTGTACGAGGGCGCGTCGTCAAGCTATCGCAAGCCGATACTCACGACTCCCGAACAAAAAAGAGCCTCTTACCTCTCGGTGCTGAAGGACCCGTGGACGATCGCGTGCGGTGCGTTTTACGTAGTCGCGTCTATAATCTATTTATTTTAAGTGAATATGAATAAAAAGCTCCTTTTTGTGAAATGATCATCGCAGAGATCAAAACAAAAGGAGCTTTTTTATGTACAAAAGAATACTTATCGTGACATTCGCGATTATCGGACTTTGCGCAATACTGACAATTCTGCCTATTCACAGCGAGGGGCAGATCTATGACAGCGTTCTGCGCCTGCACGTGCTGGCAAACTCTGACAGCGAGGACGATCAAGAGCTCAAGCTCAAGGTGCGCGACGCGATACTTGCCGACACGGCGCATCTCTTTGCCGATTGTAAGAGTCGGGACGAGGCGAGTGCGGTCGTCAGCGAAAATCTACCGCTTTTGCAGATGAGCGCGGAGAGGGCGATCAGCGAGGCGGGATATTCCTACCCTGTCAGAATAGAGCTTGGAGAAGAAGAATACCCGACGAAAAATTACGAGAGCGCTTGCTTTCCCGCAGGAGAATATCTCTCGCTCCGCGTGCTTATCGGCGAGGGCGTGGGGCAGAATTGGTGGTGCGTGCTCTTCCCTCCTCTCTGCGTATCCGCCGCGAGCGAGAGCGACGGTTCGGTCGAGGTCGGGCTCTACGGAGATCAGTACGCCATCGTCACCGAGACCGAGGATATAAAATACAAGATCCGCTTCAAGCTGCTTGAGGCGATAGAGAAAGCGGTGAATTAAAAATATCAGTTGGCGCATCTGAAGCAGGTGCGCCATTTTCATTACAAAACAACCATTGTTCTTTATTTTGACGATAGCACAACCGCGAGTTGATATGCAATCCGAACAAGTTGTTTACTTCTTGCTGTTTTTGTGATATAATTTAATCACAACCGAAGAGCTCACGGTGAAATTCGGAAAGGAAACTTGATTATGAAAGAAATAAACATTTCAAAAAATATAGCGGATCTCAGAAAGCGTAAGGGCATTACCCAAGAGCAGTTGGCCGGTGCTCTAAATATTTCTCCCCAAGCTATTTCGAAATGGGAAACCAATACATCTTTTCCTGATGCGCAAACGCTTCCTCTGATAGCTACATACTTTGAAGTAAGTATAGACTATCTTTTCTACGGTGA